>NZ_QUGU01000005.1:413-244461 GCF_003479185.1 Blautia sp. AF17-9LB | reverse complement strand
ACTTACATTATCTCGATGTGATAAGTATATTTAATCACATTTTGAGTGGCAGGACATGACAGAAGATGAATGATATGAAGCGTCTGCTCTCGTATGCAGGTCCCTACAAGCGGGATATGATTTTCGGAGCAGTGCTGGTATTGGTAGAAACGTGTTTTGAACTTTTTATTCCGATTCTGATTTCCAATCTGATTGACATCGGCGTTGCGAACGGCGATATCCCTTACATTTACCGCAAGGGAATCCAGATGGGAGTCTGCGCGCTCTGTGCGCTTGTGACCGGAATTTTATACGCGCACTTTGCGGCGCGGGCGACGTACGGCTGGGGAGCTGAGATCCGGAAGGCGGAGTATGAGAAAATGCAGCAGTATGCATTTTCCAACCTCGACCACTTTGCGGTATCATCCCTGATCACCCGTATGACGACGGATGTTACCGTCATCCAGAATATGGTAAGCGCCGGCTTCCGCCCGATCACGCGCGGACCGTCGCTTCTGATTATGGGAATCGGCCTTTCATTCTATATGAATCCGCGGCTGGCATTTGTATTCCTTGTATGTACCCCGCTTCTTGGCTTTATTCTCTCCCTGATTGTGCGGAGAGTTGCCCCGATGTACACAAAACTGCAGTCCATGGTGGACCGCCTGAACAACGTTGTCCAGGAGGGGCTGACCGCGATCCGTGCCGTCAAAGCTTTCGTGCGGGATGAGTACGAGGAAGACAAATTCAACGAGGTCAACACCGACCTGACCGCAGCGAGCGAGCAGACGTTCCACTACGCCGTGCTGAATCTGCCGGCATTTCAGGGCGTCATGTATACCGCGATCGTGCTGATTCTGTGGTTCGGCGGAAATATGATTCTGAAAAAACAGCTTGCCGTCGGAAACCTGACCGGATTTCTAAGCTACGTCATGCAGGTCATGAACTCGATGATGATGATTGCAAACGTCTTCCTGCTTCTGACCCGTTCCATGGCGAGCGCACACCGGATTGTCGAGGTGCTCGATGAGAAAATCGTGCTCACCTCGCCGGAAAATGGTGTAACAGAAGTGACAGAGGGCAGCGTGGAGTTTGACAACGTATCGTTTAAATACAAAGAAGAAGCAAAAGAGTACGCACTCTCCGATGTTACGCTGAAGATCAAAGCTGGTCAGACGGTAGGAATCCTCGGAGGAACAGGTTCTTCGAAAACGACGCTGGTGCAGCTCATTCCGCGTCTGTATGATACCAGCCGCGGCACCGTCCGCGTCGGCGGAAAGGATGTGCGCGCGTACGATCTTGCCGCTCTCCGCGATGCAGTCAATATCATTCTGCAGAAAAACGTGCTGTTCTCCGGAACCGTGCGTGAAAACCTGAAATGGGGCAATGTGGATGCATCCGATGAGGAGATCTGGGAAGCATGCCGCGCGGCGTGTGCGGATGAATTTTTGAACCGCATGCCGGACGGCCTCGACACCGTGCTCGAGCAGGGCGCAAGCAACCTCTCCGGAGGCCAGAAGCAGCGTCTCTGCATCGCGCGTGCGCTGATCGGAAAGGCAAAAATCCTGATCTTCGATGATTCGACAAGTGCGGTCGACACGGCAACGGAGAAAAAGATCCGCGAGGCACTGGCGGCGCGGAAGAATGTCACAAAAATTATCATTGCGCAGAGAGTAACATCCGTCATGAATACGGATCAGATCATCATTCTTGATGACGGAAAAGTACACCGGATCGGCACGCACGCTGAACTGCTGGCGGATGACCCGATTTATCAGGAAATTTACGCCTCACAGATGAAAGGAGGAGACGAAAATGGCAGCGAGAGCTTATAGCGGAAAGAAACCAAAGAACCTGAAACACACGCTGCGCGTCTTCCTGTCTTATCTGGGACGGCACAAAAAAATGCTCGCAGTCGTAGCGGTACTGGTAACAATCAGCGCGGGAGCCAACCTCTTTGGAACGTATATGATCCGCCCGGTTGTCAACGGACTGGCGGACGGAGATGTGCACACACTGCTGCGCGGCGTGCTGATTACGGCACTCATTTTCGGGTGCGGCGCACTCGCAGCATACGGCTACACGCAGACCATGGTAAAAGCAGCACAGCAGGTTGTATTTGATATCCGCCGCGATCTGTTCGAACACGTCCAGACACTGCCGCTGCAGTTCTTCGACAGCAGACGCCACGGCGATATCATGAGTCTTTTCACGAACGATATCGACACGATGGCAGATGCCCTGAACAACAGTTTTGCGATGGTTATCCAGAGCTTCATCCAGATTGTGGGAACACTGACCTTGCTGTATATCCTAAACTGGCGGCTCTCGCTGATTGTAACGGTGTGCTACGGTATCATGTTCTGGTATATCAAGTTCAGCGGAAAGCGCAGCAAGGGTTATTATACGAAGCAGCAGAACAGCCTCGGAGAACTGAACGGCTATATTGAGGAGCTGATCACCGGACAGAAAGTCGTCAAGGTGTTCCACCACGAAGAAGAGAGCTTTACGGAATTCTGCAAAAAGAATGAGGAGCTCCGGAAAGCGGGAACCGGCGCGCAGGGGTATGCGGCGACGATGGTTCCTGTCGTTGTCAGCATTTCGTATGTCAATTATGCGATTGTGGCAGTGCTCGGCGGCCTTCTCGCCCTGCACGGAAAAGCCGATATCGGAAGCCTGGCAAGCTACCTTGTCTTTGTCCGCCAGGCGGCGCTTCCGATCAACCAGTTCACCCAGCAGAGCAACTTCCTTCTCTCAGCGCTCGCCGGTGCGGAGCGTGTCTTCGACGTGATGAGCCTGGAGCCGGAAATCGATGAGGGAAAAGTGGAACTGGTCAACGTAAAAGAAGAGAACGGCGCACTTGCCGTCTGCGAAGAGACAACAGGCCGCTGGGCATGGAAGCGCCCGGACGGAACGATGACGGAATTAAAGGGCGATGTGCGTTTTGAAAACGTGGATTTCGGCTACACGGCAGACCGTCTGATCTTAAAGAACATCAGCCTGTATGCCAAACCAGGCCAGAAAATTGCTTTTGTCGGTTCCACAGGAGCCGGAAAAACGACGATCACGAACCTGATCAACCGTTTCTACGACGTCCAGGGCGGCGCGGTTGTCTACGACGGCATTGACGTAAAAGATATCGAAAAAGACGCTCTGCGCCACTCCCTCGGTATCGTTCTGCAGGATACCCATCTGTTCACGGGAACCGTAGCAGAAAACATCCGTTTTGGAAAACTCGATGCCACGCAGGAAGAAATTGAACATGCGGCCAAAATTGCGAATGCGGATTCCTTCATCCGCCGTCTGCCGAACGGCTACGACACGATGCTGACCTCCGACGGAGCCAACCTCTCCCAGGGCCAGCGCCAGCTTCTCGCGATTGCCCGTGCCGCCGTTGCCGATCCGCCGGTGCTGATTCTTGACGAGGCAACATCTTCCGTTGACACCAGAACCGAGGCGCTGATCGAAAAAGGAATGGACCAGCTCATGGAGGGCAGAACCGTATTTGTCATCGCCCACCGCTTAAGCACCGTGCGAAACGCCAATGCGATCATGGTGCTGGAGCAGGGAAATATCGTAGAGCGCGGCGACCACGACGCACTTCTGGCACAGAAAGGAAAATATTATCAGCTCTATCATGGAATGTTTGAGCTGAGTTAAAAAGAAAGGAGTAAAGAGTATGAGAAAATATAACCGTATTTTTCTGATCGTCCTGGATTCTCTCGGAATCGGGGCGATGGCGGATTCGGAGAAGTTTGGGGATGTCGGTGTCAATACCTTCGGCCACATCTGGGAGAGTCAGGGAGGCCTTGAAATCCCGAACCTGCGCCGCCTCGGCATGGGAAATCTCTGCGGTGTGACAGAGGATGAGGCAAAGAGTTACGCCAGAAGACTGAACGAGGCGAGCAACGGAAAAGACACCATGACCGGCCACTGGGAGATGATGGGAATTTACACGACAAAGCCGTTCGTTACGTTCACCGACCACGGATTTCCGAAAGAACTGATCGACGAGCTGGAAAAACGAACCGGCAGAAAGATCATCGGCAATAAGGCGGCGAGCGGAACGGAGATCCTCGATGAGCTGGCAGAGCGCGAGATCGAAAACGGAGAACTGATTGTCTATACCTCGGCGGATTCCGTACTGCAGATCTGCGGCAACGAGGAGACGATGGGACTGGAGACGCTGTATCATTACTGCGAGATTGCCCGTGAGCTGACCATGAAAGACGAGTGGAAAGTCGGCCGTGTCATTGCAAGACCGTACGTCGGAAAGAAAAAAGGAGAGTTCGTCCGCACCGCAAACCGTCACGACTACGCTGTCAAACCGACGGGAAAAACCGTGCTCAACGCGATGCAGGAGGCAGGATATGATGTCATCAGTATCGGAAAAATCAACGATATTTTCTGCGGCGAGGGCATCACGGAGAGTCTGAAATCCAAGAGCAGCGTCCACGGCATGGAGCAGACGATTGAGACGGCAGGAAAAGAGTTTACCGGACTGTGCTTTGTCAACCTCGTCGATTTCGATGCACTCTGGGGCCACAGAAGAAACCCGGAAGGCTACGGAAAAGAGATTGAAAAATTCGATGTGAACCTTGGAAAGCTGCTGGAGCAGTTAAAAGACGACGATCTGCTCCTGATCACGGCAGACCACGGCAACGACCCGACTTATACCGGAACGGACCACACCAGAGAACAGGCGCCGCTCCTTGCGTACTCACCGTCTATGAAGGAGAGCGGCCTTCAGGAGACGAAGGACACCTTCGCTGTGATCGGCGCATCCGTTGCAGAGAACTTCGGCGTAAAAATGCCGGAGGGAACGATCGGAACATCGATCCTGGAATCGTGGAAATAAGGAAGCGATGGCGTTTTCAGCTGAGGCGGTAAGAACCTTTCGAAAGTTTCACAAGCTGTCCTTCTTCGAGCAGCTTCTTTAAAACCCGCTGGAGCTGGCGGCGGCTGCAGTGGAGCTGCATGGCCATCTTTTCCACGCCGGAAAACGTCTGATCCGGACAGCGCTCTGAGAGATAAGAGAGGAAGGATTCCTCGAGCGTGGAAAAATTCGACTGGGAGCTGGAATAAAGCATCAGCTTTTCGGTGACAGAGTTTAAAAGATATCGTAAAAAGCGGTTGTCGTTCAGCAGAAGCTCTTTCGTGGAAGCGAGCGGCAGAACAATACAAAGCGCGGTGGTGCGTGCCTCGATCTGGTGCGTATCATCGCGTTTTCCGCAGAATTCCATATCGCCGATGCAGGTAAAGCCGTCGAGATAGCCGATCGGGTAGCTCGTGCCGTCGGCGCGGTTGGCGCTGATCTCGATGGAACCGTCCACGAGGAACGAGAGGTATTCCTCCGGATTCAGCGTGTCGAGCCGTTCGCCCTTTTCAAACTGATACAGAGAAAATGCGAGATCCGGGGTATCGAAAAGAGATGGGATCTCATGTTTCTGAAGATAAAAGTCCAGCAGAGCCGGATCAAAAATTCGTTTCATAGGAAAATCCTTTCACAGAAAAATTTTTGGAAAACTTTTTCTTTATTGTGACATATGACACAAGAAAAAGCAAGAAAGTCTGCTAAGATAAACCAGAATGAAAAATGTTACAGTTTGCTGGGTACCAGTGAACTGTAACCGAAAAAGAGGAAAGGGGAGTTTTCAAAATGGAAAACGAATTATTTGAGAAAACAAAAGTGTCCAAAGCATATATGACGCTCGCACTTCCGGTCGTGCTCGGCATGGTCGTGTCGCTGATCTATAATATGGTAGATACTTTTTTCATCGCGCGGACCGGAAACACGGCACTGATTGCCGGCGTATCGCTCGGCACACCGATTTTCACGCTGATGATTGCACTCGGTGACATCTTCGGCGTCGGCGGCAGTTCCGTCATTTCGCGCCTCTTCGGTAAAAAAGAGTACGAGGACGGAAGACGGATCAGCGTATTCTGCTTTTACGCAGCGATTGCTGTCGGCATTGCGGTCAGCATCATCCTGCTTGCCGCCAAACAGCCGATCCTTGGCCTGCTTGGCTGTGATGAGACGACGTGGCAGTATGCGGGGGACTATTACCAGTGGATTGCACTCGGCGCACCGTTTATCATCCTGCAGCTGACGCCGAACAATCTTCTTCGGACCGAGGGCTTCGCAAAAGCCTCGATGATCGGAACAATGCTGGGAGCCGTCGTCAACATCATTCTTGACCCGATCTTTATTTACACGCTCGGCATGGGAGCAGCCGGAGCAGCGATTGCAACGGTGATCGGCAACATCTGCGGTGATATTTTCTATGTTATCTTTATGATAAAGAAATGCCGCTATCTCTCCGTCGATTTCCGAAAACTGAAAATGACCGGAGCAGAGGTGCTCGCCGTTCTTGCCATCGGCATTCCGGCATCCGTCACAAACTTCATGCAGAGCATCGGCGTGACGCTGACGAACCGATTTTTGCAGCCGTATGGAACGGACAAAGTTGCAGCGATGGGAATTGCTTTGAAAATTATTATGATTTCTGTTCTTGTGATGGTCGGTTTCGCTTTTGGCGGACAGCCGCTGGTCGGATACAATTATGGAGCGAAAAATAAAAAACGTCTCAGTGAGACGATCCGCTTTGCCTTCCTCCTGGAAGTGCTGACCGGTGCCGGAATGGCGGTTGTGCTCGGTGCGGCGGCTCCGCTTCTCGTGGGACTGTTCTTAAAAGAGGCGGATGTCATTGCAGTGGCCCAGCAGATCCTCCGCGTCCAGCTCATTGGTATGCCGTTTGTTGGTATCGTACTCGCATCGACCTGTATTTTCCAGGCGATCGGAAACGGGGCAGGAGCAATGATTCTTTCAGCAGGACGTCAGGGCGTGATTTTTGCCATTGTAATTTTCTGCGCTTCAAAACTTGCCGGTTTTTCCGGTGTTATTGCCTCCCAGCCGGTTTCTGATTTTCTGACCGCATTGGTGGCTGTGATGATTCTGCTTCAGTGGAAAAAGAAAGAATTTGCAAAATAAGAAAGAACAGCAAAGCGGCTGCGGCACAGCGTTCCGGAACGGGAACCTGCCGCAGCCGCTTTTGGCGTGCGCAAAAAAACAGAATTCCTGCACAGGCGGCCGCCATGTCAAAAACACGTAAAAGTGATGAAAAAACGTCTCTTAATTCGGCAGTATTACGGGATTGCATTCTGAGAAAACAAGATATAAAATGGCATGAGATTCGACAAAAAGGGGAAGCAAAAACATACGACAATAGGGAGGACATCACATGGCAACAAAGAAAAGTGCAGTAAAAGATCTGACAAACGGCAGCCCGGTAAAACTGATTCTGGGGTTTGCACTGCCGCTGCTGCTCGGCATGCTGTTCCAGCAGTTTTACAGCATGGTCGATACGATTATTGTAGGAAAATTCTTAGGCGCGAAAGCGCTCGCGGCTGTTGGCAGTACAGGTTCGATCAACTTCATGATCGTGGGATTCTGTATGGGAGTCTGCAGCGGATTTGCAATTCCGGTTGCGCAGATGTTCGGGGCAGGAGACCGGAAAGCGCTGTGCCGGTATGTAGGAAATGGAGCCGTCCTGGCCGGTATTCTTTCCGTGGTGATGACCGTTCTTGTCTGCATCTGGTGCCGCGACATTCTGATTCTGATGAAAACCCCGTCCGATATTCTGGACGGTGCATACGCTTACATCTTTGTTATTTTCCTCGGAATTCCGCTTATGGTGCTCTATAACCAGACATCAGCAATCATGCGGAGCCTCGGCGACAGCCGCTCCCCACTGATTTTCCTCGGTATCTCTTCAATACTGAATATCGTGCTAGATCTTGCGCTGGTCCGCCCGATGGGAGTAGCGGGAACCGCGTGGGCGACGATTATCGCGCAGGGAGTCTCTGGATTCCTGTGTCTCTTTTATATGAAGAAAAAATTCACCATCCTTGCTTTTACGAGAGAGGACTGGAAGCTGCACAAGCATTATGTGCTTAATCTGTGCAATATGGGAATCCCGATGGGATTGCAGTATTCAATCACCGCGATCGGAAGTGTTATTTTGCAGACCGCTGTCAACGGCCTTGGTTCCACTGCGGTTGCATCTGTTACGGCTGCCGGTAAAATTTCCATGTTCTGCTGCTGCCCGTTCGACGCGCTCGGCTCCACTATGGCGACGTATGCCGGACAGAACGTCGGTGCGAAGAAGATGGATCGTGTCAACACCGGTATTTTGACAAGTTCCATTATTGGAAGCGTGTATTCCGTGGTCATTTTAGGAGTTATGTTTCTGTGGTCCCGCCAGATTTCGCTTCTCTTTGTAGATGCATCCGAGACGGTCATCCTCGACCAGGCGCGTCAGATGCTGCTGATCAACATGGTATTTTACATTCCGCTGACCCTTGTCAATGTCGTACGCTTTACCGTGCAGGGCATGGGCTTCAGCAAATTTGCAATCCTTGCCGGCGTCTGCGAGATGATCGGCCGTTCGGTGGTAGCCTTTTTCCTGGTTCCGTATTTTGGTTACACCGCAGTCTGCTTCGCAAGCCCGGTGGCATGGATTCTCGCCGATCTGTTTCTCGTTCCGGCGTACCTGTACTGCGCAAAAACGCTTCGTTCTCTTTTTGAGAAAAATGCGCAGATGATGTAAGCCGTGCCGCAAGATGGACAAGCTGTTTCAATTCTGGTATAATGGAGCCTGGATTTTAGGAAAGCTGAAAAAGAATCCCATAGAAGAGAGGAAGATATCCTATGAAACAGTCGGTATTAGAATATAAGAAACTTCTGGAGCAGAAAGGCCTTCTGGTGGAATTTGCAGAGCCGGAAGGAAAAGAAGGAGAGGACAGACCCGTTACCCTCGTAACGTATTTTTCGGGCGGAGCGGATCAGGGAACGCTGTTTCTCTGCAAAGGAGCTGCATTCAAAGAGGCATACTTAAAAGACGCCGTAAACCGCGGTGCTGTTGCCTATGTAAGTGAAAAAGAATACGAAGCGGGAAAAGAAATTCCGGCGCTCATCGTCAACGATGCCAGAAAAGCACAGTTTGTGCTGGGTGAGGCGTTTTACGATTATCCGGCAAAGTCGCTGCATGTCACGGCGCTGACCGGAACAAAAGGAAAGACAACGACAGCCTACTACCTGCAGTCGATGCTCGATGCCTGCCTGAAAAAACAGGGCGGAAACGGATGTGCACTATTAAGTTCGATTGAATATTACGACGGAAAGACGAGAGAAGCATCAACGCTCACCACGCCGGAATCCCTGGAGCTGTGCCGCCATATGCGCAATGCCGTAGATGCAGGCCTTTCCCATATGGTGATGGAAGTATCCTCCCAGGCGCTCAAATACGAGAGAGTCGGAAACACGCATTTTGATACCGCCATTTTCCTGAACATCTCCAAGGACCACATCAGCCCGACGGAGCACAAGGATTTTGATGATTATTTCCAGTCGAAATTAAAGATCTTCGACCGCTGCACCTGCGCCTGCGTGAACCTGGACAGCGACCATATCGGGGAAATCCTGAAAGCTGCGGCAAAATGTGAGCGCGTCGTTACGTTTGGATCAAAAGAAAATGCTGTAATCCGCGTGAGTGATATCAAGCCGGGCAGAGGAAAATTCTATTTCCATGTGGCAGGACCGGATTTCTCGGAAGATTTTACCCTGCCGGTGCACGGAGCCTTCAATGTGGAGAATGCCGTAGCTGCCATTGCGGCTGCCTGGTCGATGGGAATCCCGGTTTCGCTGATCAAGGAAAGCCTCCTTGGCGTCACCGTTCCGGGAAGGATGGAGACGTATGAGAGCAGCGCGGGCGAGGTCACGGCGATCGTGGATTTCGCGCACAATGGCCTGAGTTTTGAAAAAATGTTTGATACCGTAGCACTCGAATACCCGGGGAGCCGCGTAAGCGTTGTGTTCGGAACCCCGGGCGGAAAAGCATTCAACCGCAGAAAAGATATGGGTGAGATTTCCGGAAAACGGGCGGACCGGATTTTCCTCGTACCGGATGATCCGGGAAACGAAGATCCGCAGGCGATCTGTGAGGAGATCGGCGGGTACATAGCAAAGGAAGGTGCATCCTTCCAGATCCGCATGGACCGCGGAGCAGCAATCCGGGAGGCGATTCTTGGCGCCGTACCGGGAGAGGTTGTTCTGATCCTTGGAAAAGGCGCGGACGTGACGATGCACGTCGGAAACAGAAATGTGCCGTACCGGTCAGATGCCGTCTATGCAAAAGAGGCGCTTGCCGAATATGGAAATGCATTTGCCGAAGCGGCAACGGCTCGTGAAACAGAAGAATAGAAGCAAAAACAGAAAAAACAGAGCAAAAAAGACACGGAACAGAAAAATCCGTGTCTTTTTTGCGTCTGGCGGCAGCAGAAATGAAAATCAGACAGGAAATTTGGCGGATACATCCTACAAAATGTAGAAAAGAAGGACAGAAACTAGCCCGTATGACGAAAAGTTGTTAAAAATATAACGAACGAAAGTTAGACTTGTGAAACTAAACACAGAAAGCAAAAACCCGGGAACCATGCGGAAAAAGACGAATTCTGCGGGATGAAGGACAAAGCTGTAAGTTTTTGGAAAGAATTCTTGTGAAAAAGAACAAAAAATGGTATAATTGTATTGAAATATATCCAGAACACCCCTTCTGGAAGCGTACGGGCTCAGTGAGAAAAAAGATTTCACGAAAATGCTCGAAAAAAACACTTGTTAAATTCTTGTCATAGTGCTATGATAAGGAAAGTGAAAAATTTATCAATCACAAAAACCAACTAGGGGTATTTTAGAAAGGAGTATTTATGAGCAGCAAGATTACCATCATTGGAGCTGGAAGCGTTGGATCTACGATCGCCTATACACTGTCGAACGAAGACATCGCGTCTGAGATTGTTCTCATCGATATTAACAAGAAAAAAGTAGAGGGAGAGGTTATGGATATCGCGCAGGGTACCTGCTTCCGCGATCCGGTCTCCATCATCGCAGGTGAGTATGAGGATGCCAAGGACTCTGATATCGTAATTATTACTTCCGGTATTGCAAGAAAGCCTGGCCAGACCCGTATTGAGCTGACCCAGACCAACGTAAACATCTTAAAATCCATCACACCGGAAATCGTAAAAGCGGCTCCGAATGCCATCTACATCATTGTAAGCAACCCGGTTGATATCATGACCTACGTGTTTACAAAGATCTCCGGACTTCCGGAAAACCAGATCCTTGGTTCTGGTACCATGCTGGATTCCGCGAGACTTCGCTGCGGACTGTCTGAACACCTCAACATTGCCCAGAAAAACATCCACGCTTACGTATTCGGTGAGCACGGCGATACTTCCTTCATTCCGTGGAGCGGCGCTTACGTTTCCGGTGTCAGTCTGGACGAGTACTACGAGACCGTAGAAAAAATGGGCAGGAACGTAACCAAGATCGACAAAGATGCTATGCTGGAGTACGTAAGAACTTCCGGCGGACAGGTTATTGCAAACAAAGGAGCTACTTTCTATGCAGTATCTGTTGCAGTATGCAAACTGGTAGCAACCATTCTTTCTTCTTCCGATTCTGTAGCAACCGTATCTTCCATGATGCACGGTGAGTACGGCATCGAGGATGTATGCTTAAGCACACTGACCCTCGTTGGACCGAAAGGCGTACAGGGCAAGATTCCGATGCGTATGACAAAAGAGGAAGTAGAAAAACTCAAAGCAAGTGCCGACGCATTAAAAGCAGTTATCGCACAGATCGAGCACTAAGAGCGGGCAATAAGCTCAAAACATAAAATTTATGGCAGTGGCAGAAAGTGCGAAAGAGCGGTATCTCCCACTGCCTTAACGTGCGCCTGAAGAAATTTTCCGCCGGGTGTACATAAAAAGAGTACCGGAAACTTTTCCGGTGCCGGACAGAAGATACCGCAGGAAAAATGGAAACCAACAGGAGCAAGTAAGAAAGGAGCAATTCCATGACCTACAGTTATTTTCCGGGCTGTACGCTGAAGAACAAAGCAAAAGATCTGGATCATTATGCCAGAGAGTGCGCAAAAGTTCTGGGATTTGAACTGGAAGAAATTGAAAACTGGCAGTGCTGCGGAGCTGTGTATCCACAGGCATCCGATGAAATCGCCACAAAACTTTCTTCGGTTCGCGCCTTAGCAGACGCCAAAGAAAAAGGACAGGATCTGATCACAGTCTGTTCCGCCTGTCATCACGTGATCAAACGCGTAAACGATGACATGGCGAATGTAGAAGACATTCAGACAAAAGTAAACAACTACATGGCTCTTTCCGAGCCATATCTTGGCGAAACGAAAGTACTTCATTATCTGGAAGTGCTGCGTGACGTCGTTGGATTTGACAAGATCAAAGAGAAAGTGGTAAATCCATTAAAAGGAAGAAAAATCGGCGCATATTACGGCTGTATGCTGCTTCGTCCGAGCACCACAATGCAGTTTGACGATCCGGAAAATCCGACAATCATTGAAGACTTTATCAAGGCCCTTGGCGCAACACCGGTCGTATATCCGATGAGAAATGAGTGCTGCGGCGGCTACATATCCCTCAAAGAAAAGAAAATGGCATCCAACATGGTAGACCAGATCATGGCATCCGCATCCTACAAAGGAGCAGAAGAACTGATCACTGCATGTCCGCTTTGCATGTACAACCTGCGCAATAACGGAACAAAAGAAGGTCTTCCGGTTACCTACTTTACCGAGCTTCTTGCAGAAGCACTCGGCATCAAAGAGGAGGTGCAGGCATGAAAATTGCAACATCCGATGAAATCCGTGCCATCGCCGGTGTGGATACCAGAAAATGTATGAAATGCGGTAAATGTTCCGCATCCTGTCCTGCTTATAACGAAATGGACATCCGTCCGCATCAGTTTGTATCTTACGTACAGAACGGCGATGTGGAAGCACTGATGAACTCCAAGTCCATCTGGAAATGCCTCTCCTGCTTCGCATGTGTAGAGCGCTGTCCAAGAGACGTAAAACCTGCCAAACTGATCGAGGCAGTTCGTCTTTCCGTGATCCGTCAGAGAGGAGAGAATTATCTTTCTCCGGATGAAATTCCGGCTCTTCTGGATGATGAGACTCCGCAGCAGCTTCTGATGAGTGCATTCCGTAAATATAGAAAGTAAAAAACAACCCATCCACAGAAAGGTGAGAGAAAAGTGCAAAGAATAGGAGTATTTGTCTGCCACTGCGGTACAAATATTGCGGCTACGGTTGATGTCAAAAAAGTTGTTGACGTCATCAGCAAAGAGCCGGGTGTTGTTCATGCAGAGGATTATCAGTATATGTGTTCCGAAACAGGTCAGCAGAAAGTGATCGATGCCATTCAGAATGAGCATCTGACCGGCGTTGTCATCTGTTCCTGCTCTCCGCGTATGCATGAAGGAACGTTCCGCAAAGCAGCAGAAAAAGCGGGCCTGAACCCGTATCAGCTGGAGATTGCAAACATTCGTGAGCAGTGTTCCTGGATTCATAAAGACATGGAAGAGGCTACCGAGAAGGCCGTAATTCTGGCCCGTGCAGCCGTTGCTAAAGTTATGCTGGATACCCCGCTTACCCCGGGCGAGAGCCGCGTTGTAAAACGTGCGCTGGTGATCGGAGGCGGTATCGCAGGTATTCAGACTGCACTGGATATCGCAGATGCAGGCTATGAAGTAGATATCGTAGAGAAGACCCCGAGTATCGGCGGAAGAATGTCACAGCTTGACAAGACATTCCCGACCCTCGACTGTTCTTCCTGTATCCTGACTCCTCGTATGGGAGAGGTAAACGCGCATGAGAAGATCAACATCTATACCTACAGCGAGGTAGAGAGCGTTGGCGGATTCGTCGGTGATTTCAAAGTAGACATCCGTAAGAAAGCAAGATACGTAGATATGGACAAATGTACCGGATGCGGACTCTGTCAGGAGAAATGTCCTTCCAAGAAGAACCTGAGCGAGTTCAACAGAGGCCTGTCCAACCGTACTGCAATCTACACACCGTTCGCACAGGCAGTTCCGAACGTACCGGTTATTGATACTGCAAACTGTATCCACTTCAAAACCGGAAAATGCGGTATCTGCTCCAAAGTCTGTGCAGCAGGTGCAGTAAACTACGACCAGAAAGATGAAGTAATCACCAGAGAGTACGGCGCAATTGTTGTGGCAACTGGTTTCGATACCATCAGTCTGGACAAGTTTGACGAATATTATTACAACCAGAGCAAAGACGTAATTACCTCCCTTGAGATGGAGCGTCTGATGAATGCTGCCGGCCCGACAGGCGGTAAAGTAGTACGTCTTTCCAACGGCGAGCATCCGAAGGATATCGTATTTATCCAGTGTGTCGGTTCCCGTGACGTGACCTGCAGAGGAAAGAGCTACTGCTCCAAGATCTGCTGTATGTACACCGCAAAACAGGCTATGCTGGTGCGTGACCATTATCCGGATGTCAACGTACATGTCTTCTACATTGATGTTCGTACCCCGGGTAAAAACTTCGATGAGTTCTATCGCCGTGCGGTAGAAGAGTTCAATGTAGACTACATCAAAGGCCAGGTAGGAAAAGTATCCGAGGCTCCGAACGGACGTCTTCTGGTACAGGGTTCCGACCTGCTTGACAACCGTCAGATCAAAATGGAAGCAGACCTTGTTGTCCTTGCAACTGCTATCGAGCCGAGCAAAGATGCAAGAAAACTGGCTACCATGCTGACTGCAAGTATGGATACCAACGATTTCTTTACTGAGGCACACGCAAAACTGCGTCCGGTAGAGTCCCCGACCGCAGGTGTCTTCCTCTCCGGCGTATGCCAGGGACCGAAAGATATCCCGGAGACCGTTGCACAGGCAGGAGCTGCTGCTGTCAAAGTAGTCGGACTGCTGGCAAAAGACAAACTGACCACCAACCCGTGTACAGCAGAATCCAATCCGCTGTTCTGTAATGGATGTGCATCCTGTGAAAAAGTCTGCCCATACGGCGCAATTTCCTACGAAGACCGTCAGGTCAACGACCATGGAATCCGTGAAACCAGACATGTGGCAGTCGTTAACGGCGCACTTTGCCATGGATGCGGTGCATGTACCGTTGCATGTCCGTCCGGCGCTATGGACCTGAAAGGATTCTCCAATAGACAAATTCTCGCGGAGGTAGATGCAATATGCCGATAGATAACAACGAAAACAAAGAATTTAAGCCAGTCATCGTGGCATTCTGCTGCAACTGGTGCTCCTACGCAGGAGCAGACCTAGCAGGTTCCAGCCGTCTTTCCTATCCGGCAGACGTAAAGATCATCCGTGTTCCATGTTCCTGCCGTGTCAATCCGCTCTTCATCTTAAGAGCATTCCAGAAGGGCGCTGACGGAGTCATCCTCTGCGGATGCCATCCGGGAGACTGCCATTACAGCACAGGAAACTATTATGCAAGAAGACGTATGACCCTGCTGTTCTCCATGCTGGATTACATGGGCGTTGAGAACGGACGTACCCGTGTGGAATGGGTATCCGCCGCAGAAGGTGTGAAATTCTCCCAGACCATGAACGAGTTCATCGAGCAGGTTACAAGCCTTGGTAAGAATGTCAGATTGGAGGATTTACGATGCAAGAAAAATTAGTATCCCGCGCAAAAGAGCTTCTGTCTGACGGTACCGTAGTCCGTGTTCTTGGCTGGAGAAAAGGTGACACTGATTTCAGTGCAGAGCCTGCATTCTTCGAGACTGCCGAGAGCCTTTCCGAGTTTACCTACGACGGATTCTGCGGCGCAAACCTTAGCAAATACATGATTAAAGCATCGAAAGAAGAAGGAAAAACACTCGTTTTCTTAAAACCGTGTGATACTTACAGCTTTAATCAGTTAATCAAAGAGCATCGTGTGGATCGCGAGAAAACCTATATCGTCGGCATCGGCTGCGATGGAAAACTCGATATCGAAAAGATCCGTGAAGCAGGATGCAAGGGTATTACCGCTGTAACAGAAGACGGCGATACCATCAAAGTGGCAACTGTTTACGGCGACAAAGAGCTCGCAAGAGAGGATGTTATCCTGGAAAGATGCAAAGCCTGCAAGGGCGGAAAACACGTTGCCTACGACGAGCTGGCAGAGAACTGCGACGAAGAGAAACCGGCAAAAGAAGGCCGTTTTGAACTGGTTGAGAAGCTCGAGGCAATGGCTCCGGAAGAGCGTTTCGCATTCTGGCAGAACGAACTGTCCCGCTGTATCCGCTGTAATGCATGCCGTAACGTATGTCCGGCCTGCAGCTGTATCAAATGTGTCTTCGATAATGACCGTTACGATACCGCACAGAAAGCAAATACGACTACATTTGAAGAGCAGATGTTCCACATTATCCGTGCATTCCACGTTGCCGGACGCTGCACCGACTGTGGCGAGTGTTCCCGTGTATGTCCGCAGCACATTCCGCTGCACCTGCTGAACCGTAAATTCATCAAAGATATCGACGAGTTCTACGGAGAGTATCAGGCAGGCGCCGATACCGACAGCCGTGCACCGCTCACCAACTTCACACAGGAAGATGTAGAGCCAAGTATCGTTAAGGAAAGGGGTTAAGGGATGTATCAGATTAGCAGAGAAAAAATGCCGGAGCTCCTTGCCGCTGTTGCAAAGGAGATGGATCTTTTCCTTCCGGTACAAAACAATGGAATTACCAATTTCGGTTTCTGGACCGAGGACGCAGACGTGGATCTCGATACCTTAAAAACCGTAAAATCCCCGAAAGATGCCTTTTTCCCGCAGAGTGAAATTCTTTACTCCTGCTATCAGAAGGCAAATAAAACCAGCATTGAACCGGCTGCATTAAAAGACGCACCGTTTGCTATCTTCGGCGTTCGTCCGTGCGATGTCAGAGCGTTCGATGTTCTGGACCGCGTTTTCTTAAGCGAGCCTGCAGACGTTTACTATGCAGCAAGAAGAGAGCACGGCATCGTTGTTTCCCTGGCTTGTCATGAGCCGGAAGACAGCTGCTTCTGTAAAACCTTCGGCATCGATGCTGCAGAACCGGCAGCAGATGTTGCTATGTGGCAGGTAGCTGACGGTTATGCATGGGAAGCAAAAACCGAAAAAGGCCAGAAACTGACCGAGCTTGTAAAAGCTTACCTGACCGAGCAGGATCTTACCAAAGAAGTAGAGGCTGAGAAAGAAGCAATCCGTACTCTGATCGACAAGATGCCAAACAGCAACCTTTCCCTCGAGGGATGGGGCGTTGGCAAGACAAAAGAACGTTTTGACGATCCGAAGTGGAAAGAACTTTCCGATGCCTGCTTAGGCTGCGGAACCTGTACGTTCTCCTGCCCGACCTGCCAGTGCTACGATATCAAAGACTTTAACACCGGAAACGGTGTACAGCGTTACCGCTGCTGGGATTCCTGCATGTACTCTGATTTCACCATGATGGCAGCAGGAAACAACCGTACCACACAGCTGCAGCGTTTCCGTCAGCGTTTCATGCACAAACTGGTATACTTCCCGGACAACAACGACGGAATGTATTCCTGCGTCGGATGTGGACGCTGCGTAGAGAAATGCCCGCAGTCGCTGAACATTGTCAAAGTAATCAAACGCATGGGAGGTACCAAGTAAATGTGCAATTGTAGTTGTGGAAGCGAAGAAAAGAAAAACGCTTTGCTGCCGCAGGTCGGTATCATCACAGATATCCGCCGCGAAACACCGGACGTAAAAACATTCCGTATCGTTCGTCCGGACGGCACCAAGCTGTTTGAACATATGCCTGGCCAGTGCGCAATGCTCTGTGTACCGGGTGTCGGAGAGGCACTGTTTTCCATTACCTCTTCCCCGACAAACAAAGAGTACCAGGAGTTCTCCATCAAGGAGTGCGGTACTTTAACGAATTATCTTCACAACATGTCCGTAGGAGATGAAATCCTGGTTCGTGGACCGTATGGAAATCATTTCCCGGTAGAAACCGTATTAAAAGGACAGGATCTGCTGTTCATCGCCGGAGGTATCGGACTTGCTCCACTGCGTTCTGTTATTAATTACGTACTGGACAATCGTGATAACTACGGTACCGTAGATATCGTTTACGGTTCCCGTTCCAAAGACGATCTGGTACAGTTAAAAGAGATCCAGGAAGTATGGGCGAAAGCAAAAGATGTCAACGTGCATCTGACGATTGACCGTGAACAGGAAGGCTGGGACGGCCATGTAGGATTCGTTCCGAACTATGTAAAAGAACTGAATATGTCTGTTGACAAAACAGCTCTGATCTGCGGACCGCCGATCATGATCAAATTTGTTCTTCAGGGACTTCAGGAGCTGGGCTATGAGAAAACACAGGTTTACACCACTTTGGAGCTTCGTATGAAATGCGGTATCGGAAAATGCGGCCGCTGCAACATCGGAGACAAATACGTCTGCAAAGACGGCCCGGTTTTCCGCTGCGACGAGATTGACGAATTACCGAACGAATATTAAACGGAGGTTGAAGAAAATGCAGGAAATGGTAAATATTTACGTTTACGGCAAAAAGTATTCCGTACCTGGCGATCTGACCATCATGACCGCTATGGAGTACGCCGGATATCAGTTAAAACGCGGATGCGGATGCCGTCACGGATTCTGCGGTGCATGTGCGACCATCTACAGAATCAAAGGAAAGAATGAGCTGAAAACCTGTCTGGCATGTCAGACACAGGTAGAAGACGGTATGTATATCGCAAGCCTTCCGTTCTATCCGATCGACAAGAGAACCTACGATATTGAAGAGATCAGCGCAGAGCAGAGAGTCATGATGGATCTGTATCCGGAAATCTACAGCTGCGTTGGATGTAATGCATGTACCAAAGGATGTCCGCAGAGCCTGAACGTTATGCAGTATATTGCATACGCACAGAGAGGCGACTTCAAGAAATGTGCAGAAGAGTCCTTCGACTGCATCGGCTGCGGAATCTGTGCATCCCGCTGTCCGGCTGGTATCTCCCATCCGATGGTAGGAGAACTGGCAAGACGTCTGAACGGAAAATACATTGCTCCGAAGTCTGAACATGTAAAGAACCGTGTAGCAGAGATCAAAGAAGGAAAATTCGATGATCTGATCGAGCAGGTTATGCAGAAACCGATCGAAGAAATGCAGGAACTTTACAACAACCGTGAGATCGAGAAATAAGGAGGGAATTTCGAATGTATACACTGGCCAATATGCAGGACTCTATTAAAAAGGTAGAAGCTACCAGAGCCCAGAGAATGGCAACAGAGCCAAGAAGAATGACAGCGGATGAGAAAGATGCCCTTCTTGCAGCATATCATCCGGACTATAAAGAGGAAGGCTTCATCACCCTGAAAGTCGGTCCGAACAAAGGCGAGAAAGTTCCGACAGAGCTCGGCTATCTGCTGGAGTCCAACAGCCGTATCCTCGGTGTTGACATCGACCTTGACAAAGTAGATTATGACGTAGATGTACTGGTTATCGGTGCCGGTGGAGCAGGTTCTTCTGCAGCTATCGAGGCTCACGAGGCTGGCGCAAACGTTATGATTACCACCAAACTGAGAATTGGTGATGCAAACACCATGATGGCAGAAGGTGGAATCCAGGCAGCGGACAAAGAAAACGATTCCCCGGCACAGCATTATCTGGATGCGTTCGGCGGCGGACACTTTGCTGCAAGACCGGAACTGCTCCGCAAGCTCGTAATGGAAGCTCCGGATGCAATCTCCTGGCTGGAAAACCTCGGCGTTATGTTCGATAAAGATGAGAACGGCCGTATGGTAACTACGCACGGCGGCGGAACTTCCAGAAAACGTATGCATGCATGCCGTGACTACTCTGGAGCAGAGATCATGAGAACACTGCGTGATGAAGTCATCAACCGCGGTATTCCGGTGATCGAGTTCTCTTCCGCAGTAGAATTGATCAAAGACGATAAGGGACAGGTTGCAGGTGCTGTTCTCCAGAACATGGAGACTGGCGAGTACCAGGTAGCAAAGGCAAAAACCGTTATCATCGCAACCGGTGGTGCGGGACGTCTTCACTACAACAACTTCCCGACATCCAACCATTACGGTGCAACCGCTGACGGTCTGATCCTTGGATACCGTGCAGGCGCTCCGCTTCTGTATCAGGATACCATTCAGTACCATCCGACCGGAGCTGCTTACCCGGCTCAGATCTTCGGTGCTCTGGTAACCGAGAAAGTACGTTCTCTGGGCGCAATGCTCGTAAACGTAGACGGCGAAGCATTCATGCATCCGCTGGAAACCCGTGACGTATCTGCAGCAAGTATCATCCGCGAGTGCTCCGACGACCGCAACGAGGGCGTTGAGACTCCACAGGGCAAGGCTGTATGGCTGGATACTCCAATGATCGAGCTGATCCACGGAGAAGGCACCATTGAGAAGAGAATCCCGGCTATGTTCCGTATGTTCATGCAGTATGGCATCGATATGAGAAAAGAGCCGATCCTGGTTTACCCGACGCTGCATTATCAGAACGGTGGACTGGAAATCAACGGCGAAGGCTTTACCAACACCGTAAGCAACCTGCTCGTAGCAGGTGAGGCAGTTGGAGGAATCCACGGAAGAAACCGTCTGATGGGTAACTCTCTGCTGGATGTTATCGTATTTGGCCGTGATGCAGGAAAAGCTGCAGCAGCAAAAGCAAAAGACGTAACACTTGGAAAGATGAATCTGGATCATGTGGAGAAATATGCTGAGACCTTAAAAGAGGCAGGCATTGACACCGGTATGGTATCTCCGCAGCTTCTGCCGGATTATGCAGGAAAGAGACACCTGTAAAATGCAGTAACCGCGAAAAAGCGTGGCCCGGGGCAGAAATACTGTCCCTGGACACGCTTTCCGTGCTGAAAATCCATTGGATGATCGGTATGATAAAATAGCAAGGAAAGAAAGGTGGAGAATCCCATGCGTGAAATTCAGGCTAGTACCATTACGGATGTGGTAGAGAAACTTTGTATCGAAGCAAACTACCATCTTCCGGAAGACGTAAAATGTGCCATCACAGGCTGCCGTGCCTGCGAGGATGGCGAGATTGCAAAAGGTGTTCTGGACAAAATCGTAGAAAATTATGAGATCGCAGACGCACAGAACGTGCCGATCTGCCAGGATACCGGAATGGCATGTGTTTTCCTGGAAATCGGACAGGATGTGCACATCGCAGGAGGAGATCTTGCAGAGGCAGTCAACGAAGGTGTCAGAAGAGGATATGACAAAGGATACTTAAGAAAATCCGTTGTCAAAGATCCGGTCAGAAGAGGAAACACCGGCGACAATACACCGGCTATGCTCTACACCGAGATCGTTCCTGGCGATCAGATCAAAGTAACCGTAGGCCCGAAAGGCTTCGGAAGCGAAAATATGAGTATGATCCGTATGTTCAAACCGTCCGCAGGTCTTCAGGGAATCAAGGATTTCATCCTGGAAGTTGTTGAGACAGCAGGCCCGAACCCATGCCCGCCTATGGTAGTCGGCGTTGGTATCGGCGGAACCTTCGATAAATGTGCACTGCTTGCGAAAAAAGCACTGATGCGCCCGATCGATTCCGAGAACCCGGATCCGTTCTACGCAGATCTGGAAAAAGAAATGCTGGAGAAAGTCAACAAACTCGGCATCGGACCGCAGGGCTTTGGCGGAAAAACCACAGCCATCGGCCTCAATATCGAGACAATGCCGACTCATATTGCGGGAATGCCGTGTGCAGTCAACATCAACTGCCATGTTACCCGTCATAAAACGGAGGTGATCTGATCATGGAAAAACATATTCAGCTGCCTTTAACAGAAGAACTGGCAAAAACACTGCATGCCGGAGATACCGTATATCTGACCGGAACTATCTATACTTCCCGTGACGCCGGACATAAGAGAATGTGTGAAGCGCTCGCAAGAGGAGAAAAAATCCCGTTTGATCCGACAGACGCTACGATTTACTACGTAGGACCGACCCCTGCAAAACCAGGCCAGGTCATCGGATCTGCAGGTCCTACCACCAGCGGCCGTATGGATGCGTATGCTCCGACCATGATGTCCGTAGGCGCAAGAGGAATGATCGGTAAAGGCGCACGTCTTCCGGAAGTTGTAGAAGCCATGAAGAAATATCATGGCGTATACTTCGGAGCCATCGGCGGAGCCGGCGCACTGCTTGCAAAATGCATCAAAAAAGCAGAGCTGATCGCATACGAAGATCTTGGCGCAGAAGCACTTCGCCGTCTGGAAGTAGAAGACATGCCGCTTTTTGTTATCATCGACTGCGACGGAAATAATCTGTATGAGATGGGAAGAAAAGAATACTTAGAAGCGCATAAAGAAGACTAAAGGTTACATTTGTAACGACGAAATACAAGAGAGACCATAGACCCGTCTGATTATTTCAGACAGGTCTCAAGCTGAAAAGACATCAGGGCATTAACACTTGCAAGCGACTTTCGGCAGAAAAAGAAATGAAAGAGGAAGAAAAACATGACTGTAGAAATGATAAGCCACTTACTGGAAGCACTGATGATCCTGTGCTTTGGCCTGTCCTGGCCGCTGTCCATTTATAAATCCTGGACTTCAAGAACAGCAAAAGGAAAGAGCCTTTACTTTGAGGTGTTCATCTGGATCGGATATATTTTCGGTATTGCTAACAAATTTATCAGCTATATGAACAATCCGGACAAAGACTGGATCTTTTTCCTTGCATGGGCTTTCTATTTCCTGAACATTGCAGAGATCACCGTAGATATGGTGCTGTACTTCCGCAATGTAAAACTGGATAAGAAAAGAGAAGCAGAGAAATAAAGCAGCGGAATACAGTTAAACTTACAGAATCCCCGGCGGTGCGGCATTTGAGGCGGCATCGGCGGGGATTCTTATTTCTATACGATGACTCACACTGCGAAAAGAAAACATTGCGGGAACGCAGAAAGCAGGGTATACTTGTGTATAGAATCTGCTTGACTTAAAGTGCACTTCATAGTTTAAAATAAAGAAAGCTGGAGATTTGCGGTGTCAGAAAAGAGAAGGTTCTGACAAAGCAGAGGTTTCGGCTTTCTTTTTATGTTGTATCGTATTTGGGTGTGAAAAAAAGGAAAAAACGAAAACGAGGTGAATGCTTTGGAGGCAAGAGAGGTATTAGAAAAAGTAAAAAACAACGAAATCTCGATCGAGGAGGCAGAGAAATATTTCAAAAAAGAGCCGTTCGAGGAGATGGGATATGCTAAGCTGGATACGCACCGTGAAATCCGGAGCGGATTTGCGGAGGTCATTTTCTGTGCGCGGAAGGCGGATGAACATCTGCTGAAGATTTTTACGCGTCTGTACGAGCAGGATGGGGAGGTCTTCGGAACGAGAGCCAGTGAGCATCAGTATGAGCTGATCCGCGAAAAGTTTCCGGAAGTGGTGTATGATCCGCTGTCGCATATTTTAAAAATAGAAAAGAAAGACAAGAAGCGGATCGGAAAAATTGCGGTCTGTACGGCTGGAACTGCGGATATTTCCGTTGCCGAGGAGGCGGCGCAGACCGCAGAATACTTCGGTGCAAACGTTGAGCGTATCTACGATGTCGGTGTGAGCGGTATCCACCGCCTGCTGTCGCGTCTCGATACGATTCAGAGCGCCAACTGCGTTGTAGCCGTTGCCGGAATGGAGGGGGCGCTGGCGAGCGTGCTCGGCGGCTTGGTGGACAAGCCGGTGATTGCTGTTCCGACATCCGTTGGCTACGGGGCCAGCATGAACGGTCTTTCGGCGCTGCTTACGATGATCAATTCCTGCGCGAACGGAATTGCCGTCGTGAATATCGACAACGGCTATGGAGCCGGATATATTGCAACACAGATTAACAGAATGGGAGTACATCAAGATGAGTAAAAGTTTATATCTGGAGTGCGGGAGCGGAATCAGCGGAGATATGACCGTTGCAGCGCTGCTCGACCTGGGAGCAGACCGGGAAGTACTGGAGAAATCACTGGAAAGCCTGAAACTGCCGGGATACGAAATTGCGATTACAAGAGTGAAAAAGTCGGGGCTGGATGCCTGCGATTTCAATGTGATTCTGGATGCAGAGCATGAGAACCATGATCACGATATGGCGTATCTGCACGGGGATGGGGCGGAAGTGCATGACCATCCACATGATCACGAGCATCATCATGACCACGAGCATGCGCACAGCCATGACCACGATCACACAGGGGAGCATCATCACCATCATGAGCACCGCGGGCTGCCGGAGATTCTTGCGATTATCCGCAGCGGCGGTCTGACACCGGGAGCAAGAGCGCTGGCGGAGCGGATTTTCCAGATTCTTGCCGAAGCGGAAGCAAAAGCCCATGGCGTTCCGCTTGATCAGGTGCATTTCCATGAGGTGGGAGCTGTCGATTCCATCGTTGATATTGTGGCTGCCGCTGTCTGCCTGGATAACCTGGCGCCGGATGAAGTCATCGTGACGGGTCTCAGCGAGGGAAGCGGCTTTGTCAGATGCCAGCACGGCATGATCCCGGTTCCGGTACCGGCTGTTTTAAATATCGTACAGGCACATGGCCTGACCCTCGTTCCGACCGGAATCCAGGGTGAACTGGTCACACCGACCGGAGCAGCCATTGTTGCGGCAATCCGTACCAAAGAGACACTGCCGGCATCCTTCAAATGTACCAGAACAGGTCTTGGCGCCGGAAAACGGACGTATGAGCGCCCGTCACTGCTGCGTGCAATGATGCTCGAAACAGAAGAAAACGACGAGAAAGATACGATCTGGAAGCTGGAGTGCAACATTGATGACTGCACCGGCGAGGCGCTCGGCTACTGCATGGGAAAACTGCTGCGATCAGGCGCAAGAGATGTCCATTACATCCCGGTCTATATGAAGAAAAACCGCCCGGCTTACCAGCTGGATGTAATCTGTGATGATAAAACGCGGGAGACGTTGGAAAATATCATATTCGCCGAGACCACCACAATCGGCATCCGCCGCTGCCGGATGGAGCGCACCGTGATGAAACGCGAGTTTGCGACAATCGCAACCGAGTACGGCCATGTGACAGTCAAGATCTGCCGCCACGGCGAGATCGAAAAAATTTACCCAGAGTACGAGAGTGCCGCAGTAATTGCAGAAAAAAGCGGCATGCCGGTCGGCGAGGCTGGTGCGTGGATCGTACAGAAATATAAAGAAGGAAACAAAAAAGCATGAGATATTTAAAACCACATTTTTACGACCAGTTTGTATGCACCGCCGGAGACTGCCCGGATACGTGCTGTGCCGGCTGGCAGATCGTGATCGACGAGGATTCCCTGGAGCGGTATGGAAATGAGAAGAGTGAGTTTGGAAAGCGCCTGCGCAATTCGATCGACTGGGAGGAAGAGTGTTTTTACCAGAACAACCGCCGCTGTGCCTTTCTGAATGATGAAAATCTCTGCGATCTTTACAAGGAACTGGGGCCGGATTCCTTATGTGACACCTGCCGCCTTTACCCGCGCCATACGGAGGAGTACGAGGGTCTGCGTGAATTATCCCTGTCCCTTTCCTGCCCGGAAGCTGCACGGATTATCCTGTCCTGCAAAGAGCCGGTGCGTTTTCTGGAGGAGGAGACCGACGAGGAGGATGATTTTGAAGAGTTTGACTTCATGATGTTCTCCCAGCTGGAAGACACGAGAGATGTTTTGTTCCGGATTCTGCAGAACCGCGAACTGCCGCTGCAGGAGCGCATGACGGCGGCAGAGCAGCTCGCAGAACAGTATCAGATCTGTATGGAGGAGCAGCGGGAGTATGATATCGATGACCTGCTTCGGAAGTATGAAAAGCATCTGGAAGAGGGAACCTTAAGCGAGTGCGTGGCGGAGAGCCTTGCGGAAAAAGGTGTGGATGCTGCATCCTTTCATGCATATGACCGCCAGGTGAAGGAACTTGCCGTTCTCCGCGGTCTCGAGCGTCTTCGTCCGGAATGGGATACTGTGCTTGACGGCACAGAAAAAGCGCTGTATCAGAACGGAGAAACCGCTTATCAGGCCATCTGTGAAGAATTCCATCGCACCTGGGGCGCTGCAGGTGAACGCCGTGCAGAGTGGGAAAACATCGGTGAGCAGCTTTTGATGTTTTTCGTCTACACCTATTTCTGCGGCGCCGTCTATGACGATATGGTCTGTTCCAAAATGGAACTCGCGCTGTTCTCTGTCCGTTGGATTCAGGAAATCCTGGTTGCACGGTGGCTGGAAAATGGAAAAACGCTTTCCATGCACGACATCGAGGAGCTTTCCTGGCGCTATGCGCGTGAGGTCGAGCATTCCGATGATAATCTGAATGCGCTTGAGGACTGGCTTTTTGAAACTTATGCACCAGAAGGCTGTGTGCTGGAGGAGGAGTAATCCTGCATCCGATAGACTTACTGCACATTTTCCCTGATGTGTGTTAAGATAGAAGCGTTGTTACAGAAAGAAAAGAGGGAAAATTATGCAGGAAAAACAAAAGAAATGGATTCTGCGCATTGCGCTTTATCTGATTGGAATTATGGTGCTGGCACTCGGTATCACACTGAATACGAAGACGAACCTCGGCGTATCGCCCATCATCTCCATGCCGTACGCCGTGGCACAGATCTTCGGCTATGAAACAGGAACCGCCGTCTTCGTGGCGTATTTGATCTTCATCGTATTACAGATCGTACTGCTGAAAGGAAAATTCCCGCCGTTCCAGCTTCTGCAGGTTGCCGCAAGTTACCTGACGAGCGCCTTTATCACCATCTTCGACCGGATTTTCCCGGCACCTGACCAGATGGGAATGCGGCTTCTCGTTCTTGTCCTTGCCATCATTCTTACGGGAATCGGCGCCGCTGTGACCGTAGACGTCAACATCGTCCCAAACCCGGCCGACGGCCTGGCAAGAGTTCTCGGCGAGCGCTGCGGAAAGAACATGGGTTTCGGAAAAAATCTTTTTGATTTCTCCGCCATCGTCATTTCCCTTGCGATCGGCCTCATCGATGCCGGCCGCCCGGTAGGAATCGGAATCGGCACTGTTATAGCCATGGTCTGCACAGGAAGAGTCATCGCGGCATTCAATCATTTCGCAAAAAAGAAAATAGAAGAAATCACCATCGCCTGAGTGATCCATGCCCCTGTCGAAAAACCTTGAGTTTTCGGTGGGGGTTTGTTATAATAAAAGACAGCGAAAGAAAAATTTTTTGATTTGTCATAAGGCGTTTGTTTGCGTTATGAGAAGTGCGAAGGAGGAAGTGGCAAATGAACTTAGTTATTACGATGAGCCGCCGGTTTGGTACTGGGGCGAGTATTATTGCGAAAGAACTTTCCGAGAGACTGCATATCCCGGTATATGATAAGGACGATGTAGAGCACGGCATGCGTGAAAATGCCTTTGAATCTGAGGCGGATGCGATCCGCGAGCTGGCGAAACAGCCGTGTATTATCATTGGACGGTGTGCTTCGGAGTTTCTGAAAGATAAAAGCAACGTCATCAATATTTATGTCTGCGCGGACAAAGAGGACCGGATCAAACGTATCATGAAGCTGTTTTCCCTGACAAGAGAGGCGGCTGAGGTGATGCTGGAAGAGACAGACAAGCAGCGTGCCGAGTATTATTATAAAAATACCGGAAAGACATGGGGCGATGTCAATAACTACCATATGATCCTGAATACCTCGGATCTTGGCATCGAGAACTGTGCCGATATTCTGATGCGGTATTTTGAAATGAAAGATTATATCTAAGAGATATTTAAAAAGAAATACATAAAAAATCAGGTGCTTCCCGAAAAAGAGAAGCACTTGATTTTTTGTGCGGTTTAGTAAGCCTGATACGTATTGCCATAACTCCGGCTGGAGAAGTAATTCTGTTTCAGAACCAGGAACAGTTCGGCATCGGTTGCATATTTGTACGGATACAGATAGAAAATACCGACAAGATTGCAGGTGATTCCGGAAAGAATATACCATCCGATAAAGGAGAGATCAAGAATAAATGTATTCATCTTTTCACCGTTCATCATTTCACGGCTGATGCGGAATGCTTCTTCGGTCGAAAGTTCCGGGTAGTCGGCGAGAAGATAAGGAACCATGCGGTATTCATAAGCTTTCACAATTCCAGGAATCAGAAGAAGCAGCGACCAGAGGAATATATAAAGATTTTTTAAAAACAGAGTCCACACAGTTTTTCCATAGTAGCCGTTCTGGAATCCGAACAGTATGTTGCCAAGTCCCGCTTTTTCCATCGAGTTTTCAATGAAAAACCTCGAGCCTCCTACCTCAAATGGTGCAAGAACAAAAATACGGATCAGAATAAAGGCAAGACCAATGACAAGAAGTACAATGCCGCTGAAGACAGTAAAAACAAATTTAACCGGTCCAAGCGGGGTGAATTTTTCTGCAAAGGATTCCACATTGAAGTTATCGGAAGAAATCGTAAATCCAGATATACCGACCGAGTTAGTCTGATTGCTGTCATTGTTGGAATTTCCAGAATTAGAAGTACCGCTTCCGACCAGCAGAGTCAGAATCAAGGCGGCTACCACACAGATCCAGTAATTGCGTAAAAATGCGGCTTTTCCGCGGGTTTTCAGTTCCTCTCGAGTCCACATAAAAAAGACCTCCCTCTTAATGTAAGTGTAAACAGCAGACAATTCTGCCAAGTCACGATTATCTTACCATGGGGCAGGTGAAACATCAAGACAGCTTAAGGAAAGTTTAAGAAATTGGCAGAAAGATTAAAGTGGAAATGTGCATTCTTAAATAAAGATTTTACTTGTGAAGCGGGGATGAATGTGCTATAATCTCTCCGGTGCGTCAGAACGCAGCGGGGCCGGGTTTCTCCGGGGTGCGTTCTGAAAAAAAGAAACCTGTACGTTGAATTGACAAAGAGAGCGAGGAATCTACGTGTATCTGACAAAGGACGAGTTTTTGCAGAAATTCGGAATTCTGCCGCAGGAATTTGAGGAAGCAGATATTTCCTGGGAAGAACTGCTGGAAATTGCGGATGATTATGAACGGCGCCGTCCGACGCTGGAAAAGATCCGAAAAGAATTTGTGGCAGAGTTTTTGCAGGACAAGGAAAAAGAGATCGGACTGCAGTCGTACCACAGCCGTCTGAAGGACACCGAACATCTGGTGGAAAAGCTGGTGCGCAAGCGCCTAGAAAATTATGCAAAGTACCGGAAAATGGATTCGACAAGCTATATGCGTTACGTGACAGATCTGATCGGAATCCGGGGACTTTTGCTGTATCGGGAGGACTGGGTAAACTTCCATAAATACATTACGCACTGGTTTAAAAATGATCCGGAGAAATACATCCGTGATTACGGCCGTGACTACGACCAGAACGCATCGGGCTATATGGCAGAGCCGCCGAAAGTCCATACAAGACTTGGCGATTACGCCGACATTTATGTGAACTGGATTCCGGAGGAGAACATTCTGGACCGGAAACATTACCGTGCGGTGCATTACATTGTCGTTTACCGCGGCGTCTACATTGAAATTCAGATTAAGACGCTGTTCGAGGAGGGCTGGGGAGAGATTGACCACAGCATTCTTTACCCGCGGCGCAAGGGAAACGCCATGCTGACAGAGTTTTCCGAGCTGCTGAACCGTCTGGCGGGCATGGGAGATGAGATGGGATCGTTCTACCGCCGTCTCCAGGTTGTGCCGGATGAGAAGTTCCAGAGCAAGGAAACGATCGTGCGCAAGCGTGAATTAAAACCGCAGGTCAAGGCAGCGGTGGAAAAACGCGATCTGAATGAAATTCATACGATGGATGATGCCGTCTGGAGCATACTGAAAGAATAAAACTGCTTTTCAGACATGGGAAAGGATAAAAAATGGATGGAAGAAACACGGGCCGCATGGGCTTCTCTCATGCAGCAGAGGACTCTGCGGAGAATATGATGGCGGCAGTCAAAGCCGGAAAAATCCGAAAACATCTGATGGGAAATACCTCGCCGATCCGCTACGGAACAATGGAAAAACGCGAGATGACCGAATATACCGACTTTGTCCGGACGAAACTCTGCTATGAAATCCTGAATCTGCCCGGGGAGGAAAAATGAATACAATAGAAAAAATATACACAAACTACGACGGACTTCTGGAAGAATTTTCCGAGGAAGTAATCCAGAGCCGTTACGCTGTTTTTTACGAAGAAATCGAGGAATTTGCCAAGAGTCTCGGCATCCGCGAGAAAATCCAGATCAGCGAGTCGCTGTTGAGCCATGCAGTGCTGGACTATTTCACGGATATTTCCCGCCTGAAACATTTTCATCAGGCAAAGCATATCAATTCATTGAAAGTGATCTCCTATGAGACCTACTGGCTGCTGCGGAGAAAACCGATCCAGATCCTGGTGGAGGATGAGACATCGGATGCGATGGCATTTCTGAACGAAAAGTTCGTCTTTTCCCGGATTGCCAAATATCTGATGGGCGACGGAAAACGGGTGATTTTAAGTCCGGAGACGAAAAAAGGCTTTCTGAATTATCTCGATTCGCTGTTTTATTACCTGAAATACCGCAATTACGATGCAGAAATGCTCGAGATGATGCTGATGGGCTTCAAAGCGGGTGTTCTCGTGGCGGATGATTTAAAGGAGCAGGAGTCCTGAAAAACGGGCGGAAGCGGAATACAACAAAATAAGATGAAGATCGAAAGAACCGGACGGGCCGTAAGGCTGCTGTCGGGTTCTTTTTTTGTGCGGTGCTGCATAAAGTGCAGAGAAAACATTGCGATGCATGGACAGAAAACCGTTTAACAATGGAGGGACGGGAACTGCTTTCCTTTGGAACTTTGTACAGGGAGGAATGGATATGGCCACGCTTGAAAAAATCAATGCATTTCTAAAAGCGGTGAATGCAGCCGCCTGGGGACCGCCGCTTCTTTTTCTGCTGCTTGGGACAGGCATTTTTCTGACCATCCAGCTTCGCGCGCTACCCATTCGACGGTTGTTCTTTGCGCTTCGTACAGCATTCGGCCGTGAGGCGAGATACAGCGGGGAGAAAACAGAAGCAGGAGTTTCGCCGTTCGCATCGCTGATGACGGAACTTGCGGCGGAAATCGGGACGGGCAATATCGTGGGGGTTGCCTCCGCAATGGCGCTTGGAGGACCAGGAGCACTGGGATGGATGATGCTGGCGGCGGTTGTGGGACTTGCTTTGAAATTTTCTGAGAGTTTTCTCTCGGTGCAGTACCGGATGCAAAGAAAAGACGGAACATACTGCGGCGGTCCGATGGTGACGCTGACCAGAGCATTTCCGGGGGAGCGGCTGGCGAAGATGCTGGCTGTGTTTTTTGCCGGAAGCACCGTGCTGGTATCTCTCGGAATGGGCAATATGACGCAGGCAAACTCGATTGCGCTGGCGATGCAGGATACGTTTGGCGTGGCAAGAGAAAAAAGCGCGTTGGTGCTGACGATTCTTCTTCTGCTCGTGGTGACAGGCGGACTGCGTTCCATTGCAAAAGCGGCGGAGGTGCTGGTACCGGGAATGGCACTCTTTTATCTGGGCGGGGCAGGAATGGTAATCGGTCTGCACGCCGGAGAGCTTCCGCGGACACTGCTTGCGATAGTACGGGACGCGTTTTCTTTCCGGGCGGTATCGGGAGGAGCGGTGGGTGCGGGAATTTCCCTGCTGCCGCCGGCCTTGCGGTATGGAATTTCCCGCGGTGTGTTTTCGAATGAAGCAGGGCTTGGAGCAGGCGGAATCAGTGCTGCGGCGGCACAGACCGACGATCCCGTGCGGCAGGGGTACATCAGCATGACAGGTGTGTTCGTTGATACCATGGTGATCTGTCTTGTGACCGGCCTTGCCGTTGGAGTGACCGGGGCGGCAGAGGGGATACTGGAGGCGGAAAAAGCGGATGGAGCGGCGATGGTAATTCAGGCCTTTGAAAGTGTGTTCGGACCGGCGGGAGGCTATGTTGTCGCGGTCGGGATTCTGCTGTTCGCATTTGCAACGATGGCCGGCTGGGCATACCAGGGGGAGCAGGCGTTTCTCTGGCTGGTGAAAAAGGATAGCTTCGGAATGGTTTACCGTGTTTTCTTCTGTTTTGCAGCGTTTGCCGGGTGCGTCTGCATGGCAGAAACGGTCTGGAATTTTGCGGAGCTTGCCAATGCCTGCATGGCGGTGCCGAACCTGCTCTGTGTGCTGCGGCTCTGGAAGGAAGTAAAAGAGGAGGCATTCCGGTTTGAAAGCAGGATAAAAAAAGCAGAACAAAAGAAAGATAGAAATACATGAGAAACCGTATTTCCGGTCCTCAGGCAGATTTCGATGCGAGCTGATCGAGAGAGCCGAAAGAATATCCCATTTCTTCCCATTTCGTCAGCAGCTCATCGAGAATCTCCGCGTTGGTGGATGAGGTATTATGAAGCAGGACGATGGCACCGGGATGAATGCGTCCGGTCAACTTTTTGAAAGCCTCCTCGTGGGTCGGCTGCTGATCCTGGTACCAGTCTACATAGGCGAGACTCCAGAAAAACGTCTGGTATCCGAGGTCCTTTGCCATCTGCAGGTTCTGTGTGCTGTATTTTCCCTGCGGCGGCCGGTAAAATTTCACCATTTCCTGGCCGGTGGTTTCCTGATAAAGTGTGGAGACTCGGTTCAGTTCTTCTGAGAAGGCTTCCTGCGTGGAGATTTTGGACATATCCGGGTGCGACCAGGTGTGGTTTCCGACGATATGGCCTTCTGCCGCCATGCGTTTGACAAGATCCGGCTGGTCGGAGAGAAAATTGCCGACAACAAAGAAAGCCGCGGGAGCCTGATGCTTCTGGAGCGCATCAAGAATCGTTGGTGTGTTGCCGTTTTCATAGCCGCAGTCAAACGTCAGATAGATGATGTTTTCTTCCGGTGAAGCGGCAAACCAGGCGTTGTAGGCGGCAAGCTCTTCGGATGTAGCATTGCCGACGGGAGTCTTCCCTTTTTCCGGGAAGGAGAGCCCCCAGTTTTCGGCAGCAGAGGAGAGGACGGGCATCGAAACGGAAGAAACAGGTGTCTCCGGCGCAGCAGAGAGAAAAACTGGGGCTGCCTTTCGGAGCGCACGGCAGGTAAAGTGGGACAGAACAGAGCCAAAAAGAAAAGCGGAGCAGAAAAAAGCGGCGGCGATACCGGCTTTTTTCAGGATCCGGCGGGAAAGGGGTGAAAGAGAACGCATAAAATCCCCCTCCAGGACTTTTTGAGACAATATATGTATGGATGAAAGAAAACATGCGGCACACATCTGTTTGACTTTACCTGCAATCTATGTCACAATGGAGGTAGAGTGGATGGAAAGGGCAGAGAAAAACAAGATGACAAAATATGAGGTTTTAAAAAAGTACTTCGGTTACGATTCCTTCCGGGAGGGGCAGGAGATGCTGGTGGATGCGCTTCTGAACGGACAGGACGTGCTCGGCATCATGCCGACCGGAGCAGGAAAATCGCTGTGTTATCAGATTCCGGCGCTTCTGCTGCCAGGAATTACCCTGGTGGTATCACCGTTGATTTCTCTGATGAAGGATCAGGTATCGACCCTGAACCAGGCGGGGATTCACGCTGCGTTTCTGAACAGCTCCTTAAGTGCGGCGCAGTACCGGAAGGCACTCGGCTTTGCCATGGAGGGCCGGTACAAGATTATTTATGTCGCCCCGGAACGCCTTCTGACACCGGAATTTTTGTGCGCGGTGCAGTCGATGGAAATTTCGATGATTAGTGTTGATGAGGCACACTGTATTTCCCAGTGGGGTCAGGATTTCCGCCCAAGCTACCTGAAAATCACAGAGTTTGTCGAGCAGCTTCCCGCACGGCCGGTGATCGGTGCCTTTACGGCAACGGCAACAAAAGAGGTACGGGATGATATCGAAGCACTACTGTCTTTGCGTGATCCGGTACGTCTGGTCACAGGCTTTGACCGGAAAAATCTGAAATTTACGGTACAGCAGCCGAAAGATAAATTCGCAGCCGTGGAATCATTCCTTGCAGAGCACGAGGCGGACTGCGGAATTATTTACTGTCTGACCAGAAAAAATGTGGAGGAGGTCTGTGAGAAACTCGAGCAGAAAGGATATTCTGTCACAAGATACCATGCGGGTCTCTCTGACCTGGAACGGAAGGAAAACCAGGAAGATTTTATTTATGACCGGAAGCAGATCATGGTAGCGACAAACGCTTTTGGTATGGGAATCGATAAATCGAATGTGCGGTACGTCATCCATTATAATATGCCGAAAAACATGGAAAGCTATTATCAGGAGGCCGGACGAGCAGGCAGGGACGGCCTTCCGGCGGAATGTATTCTGCTGTACGCGGGACAGGACGTCATCACAAACCAGTTTTTTATCGAAAACATGGCGCAGGAGAGTGAGGATCCCGAGACGACAGCGCTGATCCGTCAGCGGGAGGAGGAACGGCTGAAGAAAATGACGTTTTACTGTTTCACCCATGAGTGCCTCAGAGATTATATCCTGAGGTATTTCGGGGAATACGGTTCCAATTACTGTGGAAACTGTTCCAACTGCCTCTCGGAATTTGAAACGGTGGATGTGACAGCGGCGGCAAAGGCAATCCTTGGCTGTGTGCGGGAATGCCGTCAGCGCTACGGCACGACGGTGATTCTCGATACCCTGCACGGTGCGAATACCGCGAAAATCCGCCAGTACCGCATGGATGAAAACTCCCATTACGGGGAACTGGCAAAAGAGCCGGTCTACCGGCTGCGGCAGATCTTAAATGAACTGCAGGTCCGGGAATATCTCTATGTAACGGCCGACACATACAGCATTGTGCGCCTGTTGCCAAAAGCGGCGGAGCTGCTGGATGAGGACGGCACGATGCTGATGAAGATGGCAAAAGAAGAAAAACGGATTCCGAAAGCCGCAAAAGAGAAGACAAAGACAAAAACCTCGGCAGCGGCAAAGGATCTTTCCAACGAGGAGGCCGCGGTATTCGAAAAACTGCGGGCACTCCGGATGGAGCTTGCAAAGGAGCATAAAGTGCCTCCGTATATTATCTTCTCGGATAAAACACTGATCCAGATGGCGATGGAGAAACCGTCCAACAAAGAGGAAATGCTGGCGGTCTCTGGTGTCGGCGAGAGCAAATTTGAAAAGTACGGGGAACCGTTTCTTGCATGTCTTGCAGAAAGATAAAACAAGTCGTGTAAAAAAAACGGGAAAACAACAGGAAAGGAAGAATACGCTTATGAAAAAAGAAAACGCAGTTATTTTTGGAGTGACCGGTGTTGTAGTTGCCGCCGTGCTGATTGGAGGCGGAATCTATATGAAAACGGAACGGGACCGAAATCTGAATGCAGATACAGCAAGTACTGCAGCGGACAGCAATAGGGCAGAAGAAGTACAGAAAGCCGTATTTCTTGCAGAAGATTCCGGGTTATGGTACCTGGGAGATCTGGAACACGGAAACATCTATGTGACACATACACCGTCCGACACACTTTACGATGAAAATGGAAATGCTATTGATCCGTCCGAGATCAAAAAAGGAGATTTTCTTCAAGTGGAGGGCGACGGTATTATGCTGAACTCCTATCCGGGACAATATCCGGGTATCAGCCGTATTATGAGAATCAGCGGCGGTACGGAGGCGGATGCAGAAAAATTCGATGAGGAACTTTCCCAGATTCTGCCGGAAAAGGATCCATCGGAAATTCCGTTTCTGAATCTGTGCTACACACAGCCAAATGCCCAGGTGACAGCTATGGCAACACAGGGAGGTTATACCTGGTCTTATGTTGATGAGGACGGCAATGGTCAGAACGTCGTTGCGGACAGTGCGTTCATTCTGGAATGGACGGAACTGAGTGATCTGCATACAGCAAATGACGAAGGAAAAACCGATCTGGAGCTTGTCTTCTCGGAGGAGCCGGATTCTGTCACAGCAGAAAGATGGCCGGCCGAAGACCGGGGGCAGAACTTTGGCAATGGTTACCCGGAGGGAGAAAGCGTTTCTGTGGAGCATGCGGAGAGCTGGAGCATTCCGGGAGCCGAGGCCGGCTACATCTACGAAGTGGACGCGGTATTCGAAAATGGAACCGTGTCATACGGATTTGAAGTGAAAAAGTAAAAAAAGACTTTCTTTTTCCGTGACATTATGCTATTTTTACTGTGAAAACAGAAAAATGCAATGTGCCATACGGCATAAGCAGCTGACTTTTCAAAAATCAGAATCCGTTTGACCGGAGGATGCGAGGAGGAATTTGTATGAAGTTAATTGTTGCTGTATTACGGAAAGAGGACGAGGCAGACACCATTGCCGAGTTGAACAAAAAAGGCTTTTTTGTGACGGAGCTTGCCACGACCGGCGGTTTCCTGAAGGAGAAGAACACAACACTGCTGATCGGAACCGATGATCATAAGCTCGACGCTGTGCTTGCGATCTTAAAACAGGAAGCAGGGCTTCGGAAAACAGTTACCTATGCGGCCACCCCGATGGAAAGCGGAAACTTCTGCCCGGGCGGAAATTACTCTGTTCCGATTGATACCCAGACAGGAGGCTGTACTGTGTTTGTGCTGAACATGGAACAGCTGGAAAAATTCTAAGACTCTAAAAATTTTTAAATTCCGGCATATGATCCCGGTAGTGGAGCGGCAGATGCGTACGCTGACAGTCGGGATTGGAACGCTCTTTGATGGCAATTGCGGTGAAAAATCCTTTCCAGAGTTCTTCGTAAGGGTCCGAAGTGGATTCCGTGAGGGAAAGGCGTTCTATTTCATCCGGAGAAAGACGGGTCAGATAAAAGGGCCGGTCAGCGGGATGCACGACGGCAAGCTGCCGGTTATCATCGAGAATCATCCAGTTTTCTGAGGGAAGCCGGTCAGAAAAATGGGGAGCGACCAGGGTCAGCACATTGGCTTTCGGGGAAATATGCGAGACCAGGATCGGAAAACCGGAGGAAATATTTGCAAAACGGATAAATTCCCGGAACGAATGCGCTTCATTTGTGACCTGACGGGAAACTTCAAAAGCGTGGAATACCGCCGGTTCCTGCAGCATATGCAGGGTATCCTTTCCATAGGAAAAGCCGTAGAGCAGAAAACGATAAATGATGTCGGGAGCGTCGCTTCTCTCGGACATTGCACAGAGATAGACGAGCCGCCAGGCTGCTGCGCCGATCTTCTTTTGAATGGATCGCGTGACGCTGGCGGCTTTTTCTGTGTCCGGCTCAACATGGCAGTAATCGCAGAACAGCTCCAGATTGCCGACTGGTTCCGTCATCAGCCGTACATTGCGGTAGCCGAGACGGGAATTCCAGGCTTCATAGATGCAGGTCAGGATCGACGCAAGATCCGGGCTGCAGGTGTAAACAGTCATAATAAAATCCTTTCTGAAATCAATTGATACAGACAACAGCCTTCTGCAAAAAGCGCAGATACAGCAAAAAGGCTTTTCCGTGAGAAGAACGCCCGGGATTATATATGCCCAGGTACGGCAGCATCAAACAGAGAAAGCTGCTGATACTGTTCCGGATGGGAAACCTCCCAGTTGGAGGCGGCTTCCTCTCCCGTGAGCTGCCGGGTCAGAAACTGCTGTTCCAGCCGCATGTGATACATCATTTTTCCCTCGCAGGTGATAAAATATTTGGCGCGTTTCAGCACCACACCGATCTTTTTCAGATGATCAAATGAAAGATGGGAGCTTCTGCGGCTCTTTACAATCCGCATGGCCGATTTCGGCCCGATGCCGGGAACGCGCAGAAGGTCGGCATACTCAGCCGTGTTGATCTCCACCGGAAACAGCTCCATATGGCGCAGCGCCCAGTCGCATTTCGGGTCGAGCTGTGCATGAAAGTTCGGGTGGGCTTCATCGAGCAGTTCATCCGCCTGAAAACCGTAGAAGCGGAGCAGCCAGTCTGCCTGATAAAGGCGGTGTTCCCGAAGAAGCGGCGGCTTGGTTTCACGTGAGGGCAGGGCGGAATCCTCGTTGACCGGAATGTAGGCGGAGTAAAAGACGCGCTTCAGGTCATACTGCTGGTAGAGAAGCTGTGAGGTGGAGAGAAGCTGGTAATCGTTTTCCTTTGTCGCACCGATGATCATCTGCGTGCTCTGGCCGGCAGGAACGAAGGGAGCAGAGCGTTCCTTTTCCGGCAGTGACCGCGCGGAGGAGGAAGAGATCCAGCCCAGATCGGCAGCGGAGGCGGAAATCTGCTTTCGTGTATCGAAAATGGAGAGGGAGAGATAGCGGTTTCCCGAGGAACGCTCTAAAAAAGCGCTTTTCCCTGCGGTCAGCCGGTAATCTACAATACCGGACTGGATCTGGCGCATGGGTTTTAAAATCGCTTTCTGTGTCTTCTGCGGGGCCAGTTTCTGCAGCCCTTCTCCGGTCGGGAGTTCCAGATTGACGCTCATGCGGTCGGCGAGATAGCCGGTCTTTTCGATCAGCTCGGCGGGTGCGCCCGGGATAGCTTTGACGTGGATGTAGCCGTTAAAGCGGTAACGATTACGTAAAAGATGCAGAGTGCGGTACATGAGCTCCATCGTATGGGCAGGATTTTTGCAGACGGCGGAACTTAAAAAGAGTCCCTCAATATAGTTTCGGCGATAAAATTCCGTGACGAGTGTACAGACCTCCTCCGGTGTAAACGTGGCGCGCTGCCGGTCATTCCCGGCGCGGTTGACGCAGTATTTACAGTCGTAGATACAGTCGTTGCTCTGCAGAATTTTCAACAGAGAGATACAGCGTCCGTCGGAAGAAAAGCTGTGGCAGATACCGCAGGAGACCGAATTGCCGAGATGTCCCTGTTTTCCGGCACGGTTCACACCGCTGGAAGTGCACGCAACGTCGTATTTGGCCGCGTCAGCGAGAAGATTCAGCTTCTCGGAGAGAGAAAGTGTTTGTGATGATAACTGCATGGCAGAAAAATTCCTTTCTATGTCCAAATGAATACGAATAAAAGTAAAACAATAAGATAACAGGTATTTTATAAAAAGAACAACTGTTCGATAAAAGAAGTGTAACACAAATCGAACGAATGTTCAAGAGGAAAAATGAAAATAGTACAAGAAAATACTGGAAGAAAAGAAACAGAATTCGATCCGGAAAAACGTGAACAGGAAACAGCAGGGAAAATTTCTGTTAGAAAAAAGTTATACAAAAACAGCCGCACAGATCGGAAAAACAAATCTGTGCGGCTGTAAGCCAAATTTTATGGAATTGAAACGGAAGCAGAGCCGTTTACGCCAAAAGCGCCCCAATTGCCCCGAATACGCCGGAACTTGCAAGCAGCATGATGACGCTTGCAAGGAGAACACCGCCCATGATGGCGAGAACGCTGGTCTTAAAGTCCATATCGAGGATACTTGCGGCCAGTGTGCCGGTCCATGCGCCGGTTCCCGGGAGCGGGATGCCGACGAAGAGCAGCAGGGCGAGCGGAAGTCCGCGGCCGGCTTTTGCTTTCAGTTTTTCCCCGCCTTTTTCGCCTTTTTCCAGACACCAGGTGAAGAACTTTCCGATATACTTTTTATCACATCCCCAGACAAGAACCTTTCGAGCGAACAGGAAAATAACCGGAACAGGAAGCATATTTCCGATGACGGCGATCAGATAGGCCGGAAGCGTCGGAATATGGAAAGCTACCGCGTACGGAATCGCACCACGCAGCTCGATGAGCGGAACCATGGAAATCAAAAATACAATCAGATATTTGGTAATCATATACACCTCTCGTTTTTTACAAAATGTTATCGTTTCTTAGTGCAACGCTCTTATTGTAGCGTGATGCCCGCCATTTGTCCAGTATAAAAAGAAAGAAAGGAGCGGGAGTAAAAGAAATCTTAAGAATTTCTGCATTTTTGTATAATTTTATAACTTTCAAAATTTGAATTTTAGAAAACGGTATGTTAGAATGAAGTGTACTGTTTGCAAAAGAACAGCAGAGATGCCCCCAATGACAGGGGGCGTGGACTGAAATAACAAACGAGGAGGACCCACCTATGATTGCACTGATCGATTATGATGCCGGAAATATAAAAAGCGTGGAAAAAGCCTTTCAAAGCCTTGGAAAAGAGGTTGTACTGACCAGGGATCCAGACGTGTTAAAACGCGCAGATCACGTCGTTCTGCCGGGTGTCGGCAGCTTTGGAGATGCGATGGAAAATCTGAACCGCTATCATCTGGTACAGGTCATTCATGAAATCGTAGAAAAAGGGACTCCGTTTCTTGGAATCTGTCTCGGACTGCAGATCCTGTTTGAACGCAGCGAGGAGAGCCCGGGCGTGGAAGGCCTTGGCCTGTTAAAAGGAGAAATCCTTCGGATTCCGGACAAAGAGGGCTTAAAGATTCCGCACATGGGCTGGAATTCCATCCATCTGCAGAACGAGGGACGCTTATTCAAAGGCATCCCGCAGGAATCGTATGTTTACTTTGTCCACTCCTACTATCTGAAAGCAGAAGAGGAGGAAATTATAAAAGCAACGACAGAGTACAGTACACACATCCATGCATCCGTGGAAAAAGGAAATCTGTTCGCCTGCCAGTTCCACCCGGAAAAGAGTTCAGATCTTGGACTTGCCATTCTGAAAAACTTTGCGGAAATTGGAGAGGAGGACTAAGCGATGTTTACAAAACGAATTATCCCATGCCTGGATGTAAAAAACGGAAGAGTCGTAAAAGGCGTTAATTTCGTCGATTTAAAAGATGCCGGAGACCCGGTGGAGATTGCAAAAGCGTACGACAAGGCAGGAGCCGATGAAGTTGTGTTCCTCGACATCACCGCCTCCTCCGATCAGAGAGGAACGGTCATCAATATGGTGCGCAAAGTAGCAGCAAACGTCTTCATCCCATTCACCGTCGGCGGCGGAATCCGTACCGTAGACGATTTCAAGATGCTGCTCCGCGAGGGAGCCGACAAAATTTCGATCAACTCCTCCGCAATCAACAATCCGCAGCTCATTGGCGATGCGGCGCAGAAATTTGGCAGCCAGTGCGTGGTCGTTGCGATCGATGCGAAGAAGAGAGCTGACGGAAGCGGCTGGAATATCTACAAAAACGGCGGCCGGATCGATGTCGGCATCGACGCCGTCGAGTGGGCGAAAAAAGCCGAGAGCCTCGGAGCCGGAGAAATTCTGCTCACCAGCATGGACTGCGACGGAACAAAGGCGGGATACGATATCGAGCTGACAAGAACGATCGCAGAGAGCGTCGGCATCCCGGTCATCGCATCCGGCGGCGCAGGAACGCTGGAGCATTTTTATGATGCCTTAACCGAAGGAAAAGCCGATGCAGCCCTCGCCGCATCCCTGTTCCACTACAAAGAACTGGAAATTCGTGAAGTCAAAGAATATCTGGCAGGCCGTAATGTGCCGGTCCGCCTGTAAAAGGAAGGAAGAAAACGATATGCCGCCTCTTAGCGGAAGCTGGGCAAATGCCCTGAAAGGAGAATTCTCCAAAGATTATTATAAAAAACTGTTTCAGACGGTGGGAGCGGAGTACAAAACCCACACGATTTACCCACCGGCTGATGATATTTTCAATGCGTTCCACTTTACCCCGCTTGAGCAGGTAAAAGTGGTCATCCTGGGCCAGGATCCGTACCATGAGCCGGGACAGGCGCACGGGCTCTGCTTTTCTGTAAAACCAGAGGTAAGTATTCCGCCGTCCCTGGTCAACATTTACAAGGAACTTGAGGACGATCTGGGATGCTATATCCCGAACAACGGATATCTCGAAAAATGGGCACGGCAGGGTGTTTTAATGCTGAATACAGTGCTGACTGTACGTGCACATCAGGCAAATTCCCACAAGGAAATCGGCTGGGAGCAGTTCACCGACGCGGCAATCAAAGTGCTCGCCGAGCAGGACCGCCCGATGGTATTTATACTCTGGGGAAGACCGGCACAGCGCAAAAAAGAGATGATCCACAATCCGAAGCATCTGGTGCTGATGTCCGCTCATCCGAGCCCGCTTTCTGCATACCGCGGATTTTTCGGCAGCCACCCGTTTTCCAGAACGAATGAATATCTGGAGGAAAACGGTCTTGCGCCGATTGACTGGCAGATCGAAAATGTAATCCGGGGAGCGAAAGAATGAGTAAAAAGAAAAATACGTTACTGAGAAATACTTCTATTTTAATGGCCGCAACGATTATCTCGCGTGTGATCGGCCTGCTGTACCGGTCACCGCTCGGCGAAACCATTGGAAATGAGGGACTTGGCTATTACAGTACAGCGAGCAATCTGTACACGATCCTGCTGCTGATCTCGTCCTACAGTATTCCGATGGCAGTGTCGAAAATCGTATCCGAGCGCCTGGCCTTAAAAGAGTACCGCAACGCACACCGCGTCTTCCACGGTGCCCTGATTTATGCGGTAATTGTCGGCGGAATCGCTGCACTGGTGGCATTTTTCGGCGGAAAATTCCTTCTGCCGTATAACCAGCAGAATGCACTCCTTGCCTTACGCGTACTGGCGCCGACCATCTTTTTCTCGGCTGTTCTCGGCGTTCTGCGCGGTTATTTCCAGGCCCACAGCACGATGATGCCGACCTCGATCTCACAGATCATCGAGCAGGTATTCAACGCCGCATTCAGTATTGGCGCCGCCTGGTTCTTCATCCAGCAGTTCGCGACAAACGATACCGAACATGCCAAATTCGGTGCCGCCGGCGGAACCCTCGGAACAGGAGCCGGTGTCCTGGCAGGCCTCTGCTTTATGCTGATCGTTTACGGCGTAAACCGGAAAACAATTCTGCGGAAAGCTGCCAAAGACACACATCACCGTGAAGAATCCTACCGTGAAATTTTCCAGGTCCTTTTCCTGATGGTAACGCCGGTCATCTTTACGACCTTTATTTACAACTGCAACGCTTACCTGGACAACTACCTGTTCTTCACCATCCTCGGATGGCACGGTGAAAACCAGAAAGCACTGAACGCTGCATACGGAGAGTTCTCCAACTACTACGTCACCCTGATCAACGTTCCGCTTGCCATGGCAAGTGCATCTGCATCCGCCATGATGCCGGAGGTGTCCTCCTGCTATGCAACCGGTGACCTTGATGAGGCAAACGACAAAATCCTCGAGACCATCCGCCTGACGATGTTCATCTCCATCCCGGCAGCCGTCGGCCTTGGCGTACTCGCATTCCCGATCACAGGAGTCTTGTTCCCGTCAAGCTCCAGCCTTTCCGGAAAACTGCTGATGATGGGCGCCGTTTCGGTCGTATTCTCGGCCCTGTCCACCATCACCAACAGCGTCCTGCAGTCCATCGGCCAGCAGAAAAAAGCCCTGCATAACGCAGCCATTTCCCTCGGAATGGACCTCATCGTCCTGGCTCTGATCCTCGCAGTCTTCCCGAAGACAAACATCTATGCCGTTGTCTTCGCAGGAATCCTGTTCTCGCTGAGCATGTGCGTATTGAATAACCTTTCGATCCGCAAACACCTGAACTTCCGCAACGAGTTCAAAAACACCTACGTAAAACCATTGATCGCAGCCGCCATCATGGGAGTCGTAACCTGGGTTGTTTACTACGGCCTCTTTGCCATCACCAAACGCCCGTCCATCAGCATGCTGATCGCGATTCTGATCGCCATTGTCGTCTACCTGATCGCCTTCGTCGTCGTAACCGGCACAACCGAAGCCGAAATGCGCCGCATGCCAATGGGAACCAAACTGGTAAAAGTCCTGCGTATTCTGCGGATTTACCGTTAAAAACAACAAAACAAAAGTAAAACGAATCCCCGGCCGGAAAGCCTTGATAACAGCTTTCCGGCCGGGGATTTATTTTGATGTTCAGAAAATATATTATGTAATTTTACGCGTCTTTCTCGCCATTTGGCTCCTGCTTCAGGTTTTTATTCGCAGTAGAAAGCATCAGCTTAATACGATTGAGCTGGTTAACCTCCGAAGCGCCCGGATCGTAGTCAACCGCCACAATATTCGCCTTCGGATACTCCTTGCGGATCGCCTTAATAACACCCTTGCCGACAATATGGTTCGGCAGGCACGCGAACGGTTGGATGCAGACGATATTGTAAACATCGCTGTGGATCAGCTCCATCATCTCGCCGGTCAGGAACCATCCCTCACCAGTCTGGTTGCCGCAGGAGACGATCGGAGAAGCATATTTGGCCAGATCCCGTACGTCAGCCGGCGGATCAAAATGCTCACTCTTCTTGAACTCTGCAACAGCCGCACTCCGTAGCCAGTTGATCAGCTTGATACCCGTATTTCCGAGCATCGAAGAACTCTTCTTGAAGCCAAGGTGCTCCACCTTGAAATTCGTATTGTAGAAGCAGTAGCAGAAGAAATCAATCAGATCCGGCACAACCGGCTCCGCACCTTCACTTTCGAGCAGCTCCGCCAGATGGTTATTCGCCGCCGGAAGGAACTTAACGAGAATCTCGCCGACAATACCAACGCGAGGTTTCTTCTCATCCGTAATCGGAATATGGTCAAAGTCGCGGATCATCGTGCGGCAGATCTGTTTAAAGCGGGTATGGCTTAAATGTTTTGCCGAAACAAAATCAATACAGATCTTCTCCCATTTCTTGTGAATCCGGTCTGTCGTGCCCTTTTTCTGCTCATAAGGACGCATCCGGTAAATACATTTCATCATGATATCGCCGAATTCTGCTGCATAGCAGAGACGAATCGCAAGATCCGGCGTGATCTTGAAGCCCGGATTTTCCTCCAGACCGCTCAAGTTAATCGAGATGACCGGAATCTGCGTCATATCGGCCTTCTCCAGCGCACGGCGGATAAATCCGATGTAGTTCGAAGCACGGCAGCCGCCGCCGGTCTGGCTCATGATGACAGCCACTTTGTTCAGGTCATACTTGCCGGAGAGCAGCGCCTGCATAATCTGTCCGACTACCATCAGAGACGGATAGCAGGCATCGTTGTTGACGTATTTCAGTCCGACATCGACCGCCTCTTTGTTGTCGTTCGGAAGCACTTCCAGATTGTATCCGGCTGCGTTGAACGCCGGCTGCAGAAGCGAGAAGTGGATCGGTGACATCTGCGGGCAGAGGATGGTGTAGTCTTTCCGCATTTCTTTCGTGAAGACCGGTTTCTGGATCGAGGACGGAAGAATCTCGCGTACCGCCTGTTTCCGGTCATGTGCACGGAGGGCAGCGAGCAGAGAGCGGACACGGATTCTGGCAGCGCCGAGGTTGTTGACCTCATCGATCTTCAGGCAGGTATAAATCTTGCCGCTTCTGGTCAGAATCTCATAAACCTCATCGGTGGTAACGGCGTCGAGACCGCAGCCGAACGAGTTCAGCTGAATCAGGTCAAGATCGTCGCGTGTCTTTACATAGTTTGCAGCTGCATACAGACGGGTGTGGTACATCCACTGGTCATTGACACGGAGCGGACGCTCGAGCGGTGCCAGATGGGAAACAGAGTCCTCCGTCAGCACGCACAGTCCGTAGGAGTTGATCATATCCGGGATACCGTGATGGATTTCCGGATCGATGTGGTATGGACGGCCGGCAAGCACGATGCCTCTGCGTCCGGTTTCTTTCATATACTGAAGCGTTTCCTCGCCTTTTTTCTGCATATCGCGTCTTGCAGCACCAAGCTCTTCCCATCCGGCATGAACAGCAGCACGGACTTCATCCTCCGGCAGACCGGAGAACTCTTTGACAAGACCATCGGCAAGCACCTTTTCACTCGTAAACGCAAGGAACGGATTGCGGAACGTAATGGAATCGTCCTGCAGCTCGTCCACGTTGTTTTTGATATTTTCCGCATACGAGGTAACGATCGGGCAGTTGTAGTGGTTGATGGCTTCCGGGAACTCGGTGCGCTCGTACGGGATACACGGGTAGAAGATGAACTTCACACCGTGGCGTAAGAGCCAGGTCACATGGCCGTGCGCCAGTTTGGCCGGATAGCACTCGGATTCACTTGGAATCGACTCAATACCGAGCTCGTAGATCTTGCGGCTCGAGGTCGGAGAGAGTACCACGCGGTATTTCAGCTGCGTAAAGAAGGTGTACCAGAACGGATAATTCTCAAACATATTGAGGACTCTCGGAATGCCGACCTCTCCGCGGATCGCTTCATCCTGCGGCAGCGGCTGGTAGCCGAAGATCCGTTTGTATTTGTATTCGAACAGGTTCGGAATATGATCTTTGTTTTTCTCTTTTCCGATACCGCGCTCGCAGCGGTTTCCGCTGATGTACTGACGGCCGCCGGAGAATTTGTTGATGGTCAGACGGCAGCTGTTCGTACATCCCTTACAGTTTGCCATCGTGGTCGAATATTTCAGCTCGTTGATCTTTTCAATGGAGAGCATCGTGGTCTCCTGATCGGCGGAGTAGCGCTCTCTTGCGATCAGCGCCGCACCGAACGCACCCATGATGCCGGCGATGTCCGGGCGGATGGCTTCGCAGTTGGCGATCCGTTCAAAGCTTCGGAGAACAGCGTCGTTGTAGAACGTACCGCCCTGTACGACGATGTGGCGTCCCAGCTCGGTGGCATCCGAAACTTTAATTACCTTATATAATGCGTTTTTAATAACGGAGCAGGCAAGTCCGGCAGAAATATCGGCGACGGATGCGCCCTCTTTCTGCGCCTGTTTTACCTTGGAATTCATAAATACGGTACAGCGGGTACCAAGATCGATCGGGTGTTTTGCAAACAGCGCCTCATGCGCGAAATCCTGCACGCTGTAGTTCAGGGACTGCGCGAACGTCTCGATGAAGGAACCGCAGCCGGAGGAACATGCCTCGTTCAGCTGTACGCTGTCTACAGTGCCGTTTTTGATCTTGATGCACTTCATATCCTGGCCGCCGATGTCGAGAATACAGTCGACTTCCGGATCGAAGAACGCGGCAGCGTAATAATGGGAAATCGTCTCTACCTCACCCTCGTCCAGCATCAGTGCAGCTTTGATGAGCGCCTCGCCGTAACCGGTCGAACAGGACCAGGCGATCTGTGCGGAATCCGGCAGTTTGGAGTAGATCTCCTGGATCGCGCGGATCGATGTGCCGAGCGGATTTCCGTGGTTGTTGCTGTAGAAGGAATAGAGAAGAGCACCGTCTTCGCCGACGAGTGCAGCTTTGGTCGTCGTGGAACCGGCATCAATACCGAGATAGCAGTTTCCCTCGTAGGTGGAAAGATCGGCGGTCACGACGTTGTTGACACTCTGGCGCGCCAGAAATTCGTCATACTCGGCCTGATCTTTAAACAGCGGCTCAAGACGGGCAACCTCAAAATCGATAGCAACTTTCTCTTCGAGCCGTTTTTTCAGTGCGAGAAGGGAAATCTCGGTTTTTCCGTCTGCATTCATCGCAGAACCGATGGCTGCAAACAGGTGGGAGTTGTCCGGTACGATTGTATGCTCGTCATCCAGTTTTAAGGTACGGACGAATGCTGTCTTTAATTCCGAGAGGAAGTGCAGCGGGCCGCCGAGAAAGGCAACGTGGCCGCGGATCGGTTTACCGCAGGCAAGACCAGAAATGGTCTGGTTGACAACTGCCTGGAAAATGGAAGCGGAAAGATCCTCTTTTGTTGCACCGTCGTTGATGAGCGGCTGGATATCGGTTTTTGCGAATACACCGCAGCGTGCTGCGATCGGATAAATCGCCTGGTAATGCTTCGCGTATTCGTTGAGTCCGGTTGCATCGGTCTGCAGAAGAGAAGCCATCTGGTCGATGAAAGAACCGGTGCCGCCGGCGCAGATACCGTTCATACGCTGCTCCACATTGCCGCCCTCAAAATAGATGATCTTGGCATCCTCACCGCCGAGCTCGATGGCAACGTCGGTCTGCGGAGCGAGTGCTTTTAACGAAGTGGAAACCGCGATAACTTCCTGCGTGAACGGGATGCCGAGGTGGTTGGCAAGCGCAAGTCCGCCGGAACCGGTGATGACCGGCTGCAGGGTCAGTTCGCCCAGTTTTTCGTGTGCTTCCCCGAGCAGGTGGGCAAGGGTTTCCTGAATGTTTGCAAAATGGCGCTCGTAATCGGCAAAGAGAAGCTGGTTCTCTTCGTCGAGGATCGCAATTTTAACAGTGGTGGAACCGATGTCGATTCCGAGAGTATATTTTTTATCAGTCATGAATCAAACTCCTTTTATAATAAGAAACAATCTCAACACATTATACGACAAAAAATAAGGAAATACAATTGGAAAAAGGGCGATGTCTTACGAAAAAAGTATAAAGTCCTTGTGAAAAATGGAGAAACCAGGAGGGAAAAAGGCAGAAAAAAGAAAATTCAGGCATTGTCAAAAACAGATTTTGCCTGTATACTAAAAATAGTATGCCCTGCATGAAAACAGGAGGCAGGGATCATTGAGAAAGGATGAAAAGCGTTATGTATAAAATTCTGAAAATGGAAGGAAGAGCGAAGCGCGCCCATATGGAAACCGTGCACGGCAATATCGAGACGCCGGTATTCATGAATGTCGGAACTGCAGCAGCAATCAAGGGAGCTGTTTCCACCGAAGATCTCCAGCAGATCGGCACGCAGGTAGAACTTTCCAATACGTATCACCTCCATGTGCGCCCGGGAGATGAAGTCGTAAAGAAGATGGGCGGACTCCACAAATTCATGGTCTGGGACAAACCGATCCTGACCGATTCCGGCGGATTCCAGGTGTTTTCTCTGGCAGGCCTTCGGAAAATCAAGGAGGAGGGTGTCTATTTCCACTCGCACGTAGATGGAAGAAAGATCTTTATGGGACCGGAGGAGAGTATGCAGATCCAGTCCAACCTGGCTTCAACCATCGCGATGGCTTTCGACGAGTGCCCGTCTAGTGTGGCAGAGCGCCGTTATGTGCAAAACTCTGTCGACCGCACGGCGAGATGGCTGCAGCGATGCAAAAATAAGATGCAGGAGCTGAACCAGCGGGAAGACACGATCAACAAACATCAGCTTCTGTTCGGAATCAACCAGGGTGCGATTTATGAGGATATCCGCATTGACCATGCAAAACGGATTTCCGAGATGGATCTCGATGGCTATGCGGTCGGCGGCCTGGCAGTAGGAGAGAGCCACGAGGAGATGTACCATATTCTCGACGAAGTCGTTCCGTACCTGCCGAAAGACAAACCGACGTATCTGATGGGCGTTGGAACGCCGGCAAATATCCTCGAGGGCGTAGAGCGCGGCATCGATTTCTTCGACTGCGTATATCCGAGCCGGAACGGACGCCACGGCCACGTTTACACAAACCATGGAAAAATGAATCTGTTCAACCAGAAATACGAGCTGGATCCGCGCCCGATCGAGGAAGGCTGCCAGTGCCCGGCGTGCCGTCACTACAGCAGAGCCTACATCCGTCATCTGCTGAAAGCAAAAGAGATGCTCGGCATGCGGCTCTGTGTTCTGCACAACCTGTATTTCTACAACAATATGATGACAGAAATCCGGACTGCACTGGACGAGGGCAATTTTGCTTCCTACAAACGGGCAAAACTCGCAGGATTTGAGGAATACGACAAAAAGTAATCGGGAAAGTATGAAATCTTTGGAAAATATCCGAAAAAGACTTGCCCATCGGTTCCAGATTGTGTATTATGATAGGTGTGTCGAAAGAACGGGATGTACTCTCGAATAACAGGAGGAAAGAAAATGTTTTTAGCAACAACAACAGCAGCAAACAGCGGTGTGATGAGCACTGGTATGTTAATTATGTGGCTGGTCATCATGTTCGGTATGATGTATTTCTTAATGATCCGCCCGCAGAAGAAAGAGCAGAAAAAACTGCAGGCAATGCTGAATGACCTCGCAGTCGGCGATGCAGTCATCACAACAAGCGGTTTCTACGGCGTAGTCATCGATATCACAGACGACGATGTCATCGTAGAGTTCGGAAACAACAAAAACTGCCGTATCCCGATGCGCAAAACAGCCATCACAGAGGTTGAAAAACCGGAGACAGCAGTCGTTGAAGAGAAAACAGAAAAGAAAAAATAATTTCACACGGCGAAAAGCCAGGAAAAACGCAGGTATTCAAAAAGAACGAATGCCTGCGTTTTTTTCGCCCCCGAAACTTCTTCGGCGGAACACGGCGAAAACGGGGAAAAATGCCGCGTATTTTTCTTCTAAATGGAAAAAAAGCAAAAAGATTATTGCGTTTCGTCCGATGCAAAGAAATTTCGTGTTGAAATTACCGGAAAAATGGCGTATAATTTAGAAATGCTATAGACGCAGAGAAAATAGAACGGTTTTTCAGCCGGAAGAAAAGAGGGAGAAAGATATGGAATACCGTATTGGATTAATTCACGGTGACGGAATCGGACCGGAAATTGTAAAGGAAGCAAAAAAAGTTCTGGACGCTGTCTGCGAGAAATATGGACATAAGTTTGAATATACCAACCTTCTGCTGGGCGGAGCCTCCATTGATGTGCACGGCGTGCCGCTGACAGATGAAACCATAGAAGAAGCAAAGAAATGCGACGCTGTCCTGATGGGATCCATCGGAGGAGATGCAAAAACATCCTCATGGTACAAATTAAGCCCGGACAAGCGCCCGGAGGCAGGACTCTTAAAAATCCGGAAATCGTTAGGCCTGTTTGCAAACCTGCGTCCGGCTTACCTGTATCAGGAATTGAAGGATGCCTGCCCGTTAAAAGAAGAGATCATCGGCGAGGGCTTCGACATGCTGATTATGCGTGAGCTGACTGGCGGCCTGTACTTTGGAGAGCGCAGCACTGTAGAAGAAAACGGCATCCGGAAAGCAACCGATACGCTGACCTACAGCGAGACCGAAATCCGCCGCATTGCAATCCGTGCATTCGACATCGCCATGAAGAGAAAGAAAAAAGTAACGAGCGTAGATAAAGCAAACGTTCTCGATTCCTCCCGTCTGTGGAGATCCGTGGTAGAGGATGTTGCAAAAGATTACCCGGAAGTTACCTTAGAGCATATGCTGGTCGACAACTGTGCGATGCAGATCGTCCACAATCCGTGCCAGTTTGACGTCGTTCTGACCGAGAACATGTTCGGAGATATTCTTTCCGATGAGGCAAGTATGGTAGCAGGCTCGATCGGAATGCTTTCTTCCGCCAGCCTGAACGAGACAAAATTTGGTCTGTACGAGCCAAGCCACGGCTCTGCACCGGACATCGCAGGAAAGAACATCGCAAACCCGATTGCAACGGTTCTGTCCGCAGCCATGATGCTCCGCTATTCCCTGGATCTCGATCAGGAGGCAGAGGCAGTCGAAAATGCTGTACAGAAAATTTTAAAAGACGGATACCGCACCGTAGACATTATGTCTGAGGGATGTACCCAGGTATCTACATCCGAAATGGGAGATCTGCTGGTAAAAGCACTGGCATAAAACTGTAAGATAAGAAAAGAGGAAAAAATCATGAGAAGTGATGCTGTAAAAAAAGGAATCGCACAGGCGCCACAGCGTTCTCTGATGCGTGCGCTGGGTCTGACCGAAGAAGAAATGAAAAAACCGCTCGTAGGAATTGTAAGCTCCTACAATGAGATCGTACCGGGTCATATGAACCTGGATAAAATTACAGAAGCTGTAAAAATGGGCGTTGCCATGGCAGGCGGAACACCGATCGTGTTCCCGGCCATTGCAGTCTGTGACGGTATTGCCATGGGCCACATCGGAATGAAATATTCCCTCGTTACCCGTGACCTGATCGCCGATTCCACCGAGTGTATGGCAATGGCTCACCAGTTTGATGCACTGGTATGTATCCCGAACTGTGATAAGAACGTACCTGGCCTTTTGATGGCAGCAGCAAGAGTCAATGTTCCGACCGTATTTGTCAGCGGCGGTCCGATGCTTGCCGGCCATGTAAAAGGTGAGAAGAGAAGTCTTTCCAGCATGTTCGAGGCGGTTGGATCCTACGCAGCCGGAACTATGACAGAGGAAGATGTTTATGATTTTGAGTGCAATGCATGCCCGACCTGCGGTTCCTGCTCCGGTATGTACACGGCAAACAGCATGAACTGTCTGACCGAGGTTCTCGGCATGGGCTTGAAAGGAAACGGAACGATTCCGGCCGTATATTCCGAGCGTCTGCGCCTGGCCAAGAGAGCCGGTATGCAGGTTATGGAGCTGTTAAAACAGAATATCCGTCCAAGAGACATTATGACAAAAGAAGCATTCTTAAATGCGTTGACCGTCGATATGGCACTTGGATGTTCCACCAACAGTATGCTGCATCTGCCGGCCATCGCGCATGAGGCAGGCGTAGAGCTGAATCCGGAGATGGCAAATGCCATCAGTGAGAAGACCCCGAACCTCTGCCATCTGGCTCCGGCAGGATACCACTACATTGAGGAGCTGAACGAGGCCGGCGGTGTTTATGCCGTTATGAACGAGCTGAATAAACTGGGACTTCTGCACACCGAGTGCATGACCGCAACCGGAAAGACCGTTGGCGAGAATATCAAAGGCTGTGTCAACAAAAACCCGGAGATCATCCGTCCGGTAGAAAATCCATACAGCAAGACCGGCGGTATTGCTGTCCTGAAAGGAAACCTGGCACCGGATACCGCAGTCGTCAAACGTTCTGCCGTTGTACCGGAGATGCAGGTTCACGAAGGACCGGCCAGAGTCTTCGACTGTGAGGAGGATGCCATCGAGGCAATCCGCGGCGGCAAGATTGTGGCAGGCGACGTTGTTGTCATCCGTTATGAGGGACCAAAGGGAGGCCCTGGTATGCGTGAGATGCTGAATCCGACCTCTGCGATTGCAGGTATGGGACTTGGCTCTTCCGTAGCTCTGATTACAGACGGCCGTTTCTCCGGCGCATCCCGCGGTGCATCCATCGGTCATGTCAGCCCTGAGGCAGCAGAAGGCGGTCCGATCGCGCTCGTTGAGGAAGGCGACCTGATCCGCATCAATATTCCAGAGCACAAGCTGGAGCTTGCCGTATCGGATGAAGAGCTGGCACGCAGAAAAGCTGCATGGACTCCGAGAGAGCCGAAAGTAACCACAGGCTATCTGAAACGCTACGCAAAGATGGTTTCCAGCGCAAATAAGGGAGCCATTCTGGAGTTCTAATAGAAAAAAATCATATCAGCCGTCCGAACGTGCATTTTCATCGGATGGCTGATTTCATACACAAAGCCAAAAGATAAGGAAGGAATCATACAGACATGGAATTAACTGGATCACAGATTGTTATTGAGTGCCTGAAGGAGCAGGGCGTGGACACCGTGTTCGGCTATCCGGGGGGAACGATTTTGAATATCTATGATGAGCTTTACCGTCATCCGGAAATCCACCACATCCTGACCTCCCACGAGCAGGGTGCTGCCCATGCGGCAGACGGGTATGCGCGTGCGACCGGAAAAACAGGCGTATGTATGGCAACAAGCGGCCCTGGTGCGACAAATCTTGTCACTGGAATTGCAACTGCCTACATGGATTCCACCCCGATGGTAGCCATCACCTGCAACGTAGGAAAGGCACTGCTTGGAAAAGACAGCTTTCAGGAGATTGACATTGCAGGCGTTGCGATGCCGATCACAAAATACAGCGTGATTGTAAAAGATATCACGGTTCTCGCAGACACGCTGCGCCGTGCGTTTTCGATTGCAAAGAGCGGAAGACCGGGCCCGGTTCTGGTGGATATCACGAAAGATGTCACGGCGGCAACGTATGAATATGAGCCAAAGACACCGGAAGCAATCGCACCGTCTATCGAAAAAATCACAGAAGAAGGACTGGATCACGTTGTATCTCTGATTCGGGAGTCGAAAAAACCGTATATTTTCGTGGGCGGCGGCAGCATCATCTCAGGTGCGGCCGAGGAAGTGCGTGAACTGGCACACCATATACAGGCGCCGGTCTGCGATACCCTGATGGGAAAAGGCGCTTTCCCGGGAACCGATAAGCTGTACACCGGCATGCTCGGTATGCACGGAACAAAAACATCGAACTATGGCGTGACGAAGTGCGACCTGCTGATCGTGCTCGGTGCAAGATTTTCCGATCGTGTCACCGGAAACGCCGCAAAATTTGCAAACAATGCAAAAATCGTTCAGATCGATGTAGATGCGGCAGAAATCAACAAGAATGTTGTTGTCGAGTCGAGCATCATCGGAGACGTCAAAGAAGTCTTAAAACGCCTGAATGCGAAGCTGGAGCCGATGCATCATGACGAGTGGATTGCCGAAATCGAGGCAATGAAAGAAAAATTCCCGTTAAAGCATGAAGAAGGCCTTACCGGACCGTTCGTGATCGAGGAGATCTATAAGGCAACCGACGGCCAGGCTGTCATCACGACCGATGTCGGACAGCATCAGATGTGGGCGGCGCAGTATTATCGGTATACGAGCCCGAGAACCCTTTTAACCTCCGGCGGTCTTGGAACCATGGGATTCGGTCTTGGAGCTGCCATGGGTGCCAAAATGGGACGCCCGGACAAAACCGTTATCAACATCGCAGGCGACGGCTGCTTCCGCATGAATATGAACGAACTGGCAACCCTTTCGAGACATAACATTCCGGTGATCGAAGTCGTTGTCAACAACCATGTACTCGGTATGGTACGCCAGTGGCAGACACTGTTCTATGGAAAACGGTATTCCAACACTGTTCTGCAGGATCAGGCGGACTTTGTCAAGGTTGCTGAGGCGCTCGGCGTAAAGGGCATCCGTGTGACGAAGAAAGAGGAAATGGGACCTGCCATCCGTGAGGCGATTGCGAGCGGAAAACCGGCACTGATCGACGTATGGATCGACTGCGATGAAAAAGTATTCCCGATGGTTCCGGCCGGAGCACCGATCGAGGATGTCTTCGATGCAGAGGATCTGGCAAAAAAGGAACAAGAAAAGAATTGACATATTTCTAACAAAGAGGTATCATAGTTTCAACGTGGTAAAGTAATACCGTATTACCATATGAATTGCAGACTTGTAAGAAAAACTGCAATACAGGTACAAACGATTACAAGGAAAACCACCGGCATAGGAACGGTGGTTTTCCAGTAATATAAAGTAGCAAGAGAAACAGGAGGATGAAAAATGAGCAGAGTTTATAATTTTTCCGCAGGACCGGCAGTTCTGCCAGAGGAAGTGTTGAAAGAAGCCCAGGAGGAAATGCTGGATTACCGCGGATGCGGCATGTCCGTCATGGAGATGAGCCACCGTTCCAAAGTATTCCAGAATATTATCGATGAGGCAGAAGCAGACCTTCGCGATCTGATGGGAATCCCGTCAAATTACAAAGTCCTGTTTCTCCAGGGCGGTGCATCGCTGCAGTTTTCCATGATCCCGATGAACCTGATGAAAAACGGTGTCGCAGATTACATCGTAACAGGCCAGTGGGCAAAGAAAGCATACGCAGAAGCACAGAAATACGGAAAGGCAAACAAAATTGCCTCCTCTGAGGATAAAACATTTTCCTACATCCCGGACTGCAGCGATCTTCCGATCAGCCCGGATGCCGATTATGTTTATATCTGTGAAAACAACACCATTTACGGAACCAAATACAAAAAACTGCCGAATACCAAGGGCAAAACCCTGGTGGCAGATGTCTCCTCCTGTTTCCTCTCCGAACCTGTTAATGTCTCCGATTACGGCATCATCTACGGCGGTGTCCAGAAAAACATCGGACCTGCCGGAATGGTCATCTCCATTGTCCGTGACGATCTGATTACCGACGATGTCCTGCCGGGAACACCGACCATGATGAAATTTAAAACGCATGCAGATGCCGGCTCTCTGTATAACACGCCGAACTGCTACTGCATCTACATGTGCGGCAAAGTGTTCAAATGGCTGAAGAAAATGGGCGGACTGGAAGTCATGAAACAGCGCAACGAAGAAAAAGCAAAACTGCTGTATGATTTCCTGGATCAGAGCAAGCTCTTCAAAGGAACCGTTGTACCGGAAGACCGTTCTCTGATGAACGTTCCGTTTATCACCGGAAATGCAGATCTGGATGCAAAATTCGTCAAAGAGTCCAAAGAAGCCGGACTTGAGAACCTGAAAGGTCACCGTACCGTCGGCGGTATGCGTGCAAGTATCTACAATGCAATGCCGAAGGAAGGCGTAGAAGCACTCGTAGCCTTCATGAAAAAGTTCGAGGAGGAAAATCTCTAATGTTTCAGTATCATTGCTTAAATCCGATTGCAGGCGTAGGCCTTGCAAATTTTAATGAAAACTATCAGCAGAGTGAAAGCCTGGAGGGAGCCGATGCGGTTCTCGTCAGAAGTGCAGCCATGCACGGTATGGAGCTGCCGAAAAGTCTTCTTGCCGTAGCAAGAGCAGGAGCCGGTGTCAACAACATTCCGCTTGCCGACTGCGCAGAGCAGGGTATCGTTGTATTCAACACACCGGGAGCCAATGCAAATGGCGTCAAAGAGCTGGTGCTTGCCGGCATGCTGCTTGCATCCCGCGATATCGCAGGCGGTATTGAGTGGGTGAAGAGCGACAAAGAAGACGGCGACATTGCAAAGACAGCAGAAAAACAGAAAAAGAAATTTGCCGGCTGTGAGATCAGCGGAAAGAAACTCGGTATCATCGGCCTTGGTGCCATCGGACAGCTTGTAGCAAATGCAGCGACGCACCTTGGCATGGAAGTATACGGATATGATCCATACATCTCCGTCGATGCAGCATGGAACCTGTCCCGCGACATCCATCACATCCAGAATGTGGAAGATATCTATCGCACCTGTGATTATATCACCATCCATGTGCCGCTTTTGGACAGCACGAAAGGTATGATCAACAAAGCAGCAATCGATGAGATGAAAGACGGCGTGGTTCTTCTGAACTATGCAAGAGACCTTCTCGTTGACGAGGATGCTGTTCTCGCGGCTTTAAAGGCCGGAAAAATGAAGAAATATGTGACCGACTTTGCAAATCCGAAGGTAGTCGATGCAGAGGGAACGATCGTTACCCCGCACCTTGGAGCATCCACCAAAGAATCCGAGGACAATTGTGCTGTGATGGCAGTCAAGGAAATCCGTGATTTCCTTGAGAACGGAAACATCAAAAACTCCGTCAACTTCCCGAACTGCAGCATGGGCGTATGCACAGGCGCAGGCCGTGTGACGATCTGCCACAAGAATATCCCAGGTATGCTGGGAGCCTTCACAACCGTTATGGGTAATGCGGATGTCAACATCAGCGATATGACAAACAAAGGTAAAGGCGATTACGCTTACACGATGATGGATCTGGAAAGCGAAGCAACCGAGGAGATAGTAAAAGCCCTCGAAGCAGTTGATGGTGTATTAAAGGTTCGTATCATTAAATAAAGAGAATCAAAGAAAATCAAAAAGTGACAGAAAAAGGCGGTGCCCGAAAACAGAGGTACCGCCTTTTCTTGTCAAGAACGGCAGAAGTTACTGCTGTTTGACTTCCTTTGGGTAAAGAACGGCACAAAAAAGAGAACTGCCCTGGGACAGTTCTCTTTGCCTGTAATGTATGGTTACGAAAAGATTTTCAGATTCGTTTCCAGACGGCTCCGCCGCGTACATCGGCAACTTCAATGCCCTGTGCTTTCAGATCGTCACGGATCTTATCTGCTTCTGCAAAGTTTTTGGCTTTCTTGGCCTCATATCGTTTCAGAACAAGAGCATCAATTTCCGGATCTCCTTCACCGGTAATCTGATAGCCGGACGCGGTGGAAGCAGAAGTTGTCTTTGCAGCCTCTTTTCTCTTCGCATCTGCATGAGCGAGAAGGGAAAGACCGAGTACCTGATCGAAACTGTCGAGAAGCGCCAGCTTTGCAGCATCATGCATGTCTGCTTTTAACACATCGTACAGCGTTGTGATGGCAAGCGAGGTGTTGAGGTCGGCATCGAGCGCTTTCTGGAATTTCTCTTTTAAAGCAGTCATAGAAGCTTCCTCGGCCGGTCCGTCTTTCGGGTCTAAAGCGGCGATGCGGGCGATCAGCTTGTCGTAGGCAATTTTGGCGTTGTCCAGGTTTTCCCAGGTGAAGACAAGCGCCTTACGGTAATGAGACTGGAGGCAGAAGAAACGGTAGACGAGAGGATCATAACCTTTTTCCTCAAGAAGAGAAACGGTTAAAAACTCACCTTTCGATTTCGACATCTTTCCAGTCGATGTATTCAGGTGATGTACATGGAACCACTGCGGGCACCAGGCGTGGCCAAGATAGCTTTCGGACTGTGCGATCTCGTTCGTGTGGTGCGGGAATGCATTGTCTACGCCGCCGCAGTGCAGGTCAAGGTATTCGCCATTGTATTTCATGGAGATACCGGAGCACTCGATGTGCCATCCCGGATAACCGACGCCCCACGGGGAATCCCATTTCAAGGCCTGGTTCTCAAATTTGGATTTCGTAAACCAGAGAACGAAATCATTTTTGTTGCGTTTGTTTGTATCTTCCTCTACGCCCTCACGTACACCGACCGCGAGGTCATCCTCGTCGTGATCGTTGAATACGTAGTAGTGGTCGAGACGGCTGGTGTCAAAGTAAACATTTCCGCCGGCAAAGTAAGCGTAGCCGGTGTCCATCAGTTTTTCAATGATTCTGATATATTCGTCAATGCATCCCGTTGCCGGCTGTACGACATCCGGGCGCTTGATGTTCAGCTTTTTGCAATCCGCAAAGAATGCATCGGTGTAATACTGTGCGATTTCCATGACTGTTTTGTGCTCGCGCTTTGCACCTTTGACCATCTTGTCCTCGCCGGTGTCCGCATCGGAGCTTAAATGGCCGACATCGGTGATGTTCATGACACGGTTGACGTCGTAGCCTTCATAGCGGAGTGCCTTTTCCAGGACATCCTCCATAATATAACTGCGCAGGTTTCCGATGTGCGCAAAATGATAAACGGTAGGTCCGCAGGTGTACATTTCTACACGGCCCGGTGTGTGTGTCAGGAATTCAGCTTTTTTATGGGTTGCAGAATTATAAAGATACATAAAAGAAGTCTCCTTTTTTCTTTTCGTGCGGATACGGATGCAGAAGTGATGATACACAAGAAAGCAAAAAAGCGTCTGCTGTATCCGACAAGGATATCAGAGACGCCGCGTGCGGTGCCTGTTTTCCGTGTACTGCACTGGTTCCTTATTAAAATTAATATTAGCAGGATTTTTTTTTGATGTCAATAGTCCGGAGACTGTCGAAGACAAAAAGTAAGAAAGTGATTTCGGTGTGAGCGGTCTTCATGGAAGGCTTTGCTTTGTAAAAGAAGGAAACGAAAGTAAAAAACGAAAGTAAAAAACGAAAGTAAAAAACAGTATGACGCTCTTAAATAAGAAGAAATGTGATTTTCAGAAGTCTGTTTTTGCGTCCGGCAGGATTCTTTCCCGGAGCAAAATCTGAAACAAATACAAAAAGACAGTGCTGCAGAACGCAAATGGAAAGAAACAATTATTTGTGTAATCTTTTTTTATTCTAAAACCGAAGAATACAGGAAAATAGAAAAACAGCATCAGAACAATACCCAAAAAGAGGAAAATAGAGGATTTTGATGACTTTAAATGCAGTTTATACACTTTTCTCCTGCATCGGATATTGACAAACAGAGAGAGTTCTGGTTATAATGAACCCAGTTGTTTTTGGACAAACGGACAAATGTACGGGCATGAGGGATGAAGAAAACAAATCTTGTTGGACGCATCTCCTTTTTGTACTATTCGTTTTGATGTGGTAAAGTGCCAAAATGAAAAACGGTGGAATGGCGAAGCCGTTCCGGTAAATGTCCGGATGATGCAAAAACAACGCGAATCCATGAAAGGAGTTAGGAAGAAATTATGAAAAGAAAAATTGTAAGCGCATTACTTGTTATGAGTATGACTGCAAGCCTGGTTGCCTGTGGAAATTCCGGCAGCGGAAGTTCTGATCCGGCGGATGAGAGTGTAAGCGTAAGCAGCAGCGCATCTTCCGAAAGCGATGCAAGCGCATCTGCAAGCAGTGAGAGCGAAGCCGAGGCAGAGGAGTCCGAAATGCCGGAAGGATACGACGAGACCAGCACAGAGCTCTATAACGAGGCACTGGGCGATTTCAACGATGCACTTGCTACTGCAAAGGAAGCAGAAACGGTGGATGAGAGATATGCCCTGATGGCAGTTGCCGAGGGAAAACTGATGGAGTCCGCCATGATGTACCCGCTCACCTCAAGAGGTGGTACGTACGCGATGTACAGAATGGCTCCGCGCACCAAGGACTATACCCTTTGGGGAAGCGATAAGGACCGTTATCATCAGTATGTTGTAACAACTGACTTTATCAAAGCAGAAGATTACAACGAGATGAGAGCAAAATGGGATGAGCTCAAAGGAACAGGAACCTATGAGAGCTGGGTAAAAGAATATCTGGCAGGAAAAGGTTACACCTTAAAAGACAGCTTCTCCATGCCGTATGCGAGCGATCCGGTAACATGGGACGGACTTGCAACTTCCCGTGCGGCAGATACCGATGCGATCATCAATACCTATGACGGCCTGATGGAGTACGACGTAGAGGGAACTCTGCAGCCGGCACTGGCAGAATCCTATGAAGTATCTGATGACGGACTGACCTATACCTTCCACCTTCGTAAAGATGTAAAATGGACCGATTCCCAGGGACGTGAAGTGGATACTGTAAAAGCAGATGACTTCGTGGCCGGAATGCAGCACATGTGTGATGCACAGGGCGGTCTGGAATACCTGGTACAGGGCGTGATCAAAAACGTATCCCAGTACATCAGCGGTGAAGTTACCGATTTCGACGAGGTTGGTGTAAAAGCTGTTGATGACTATACCGTAGAGTACACACTGGAAGAGCCATGCAGCTACTTCATGACCATGCTGGGCTACACCATCTTCATGCCGATGAGCAGAAGCTACTATCAGTCCCAGGGTGGTAAATTCGGTGCTGAGTACGATTCTTCCGCAGCAGATTATCAGTACGGAAAAGATTCCAACTCGATCGCATACTGCGGCCCGTACCTGGTAACCAACGCTACAGCGAAAAATACCATCGTATTTAAACTGAGCGATTCTTACTGGAACAAAGACAACGTAAACATTAAAACCCTGACCTGGCTGTTCAATGACCAGTCTGATGTTACCAAAATGTACACAGATGCAAAAGCAGGTACCGTTGACTATGTAAACCTGAACACCTCCACTATGGAGACAGCAAAATCCGAAGGTCTGTACGACCAGTACGCAGTAGTTTCAGATACCGACGCTACTTCCTTCATGGGATTCTACAATATCAACCGTACTGCGACTGCAAATGCCAACGACGGAACAACAGCAAAGAGTACAAAGTCTGACGAAGAAATCCAGAGAACAAACAAAGCACTGCAGAACGTTCACTTCAGAAGAGCGATCAGCTTTGCAGCAGATCGTGGCGCTTACAATGCACAGCAGGTTGGCGAGGATCTGAAGTATACTTCCCTTAGAAATACCTTTACCCCGGGATATTTCGTAAGCCTGTCAAAAGACACTACCATTCAGATCAACGGAACCGACACAACCTTCCCGGCAGGCACCTACTATGGTGAAATCGTACAGAAACAGATCGACGCCGACGGCGTGAAGATCAAAGTATGGGATGCCGAAAACAAGACCAGCGATGGTTTTGATGGATGGTACAATCCGGAAAACGCAGTAGAAGAACTGAATACCGCAATCGAGGAGCTCGCAGAAGACGGTATCACCATCGATGAGAGCAATCCGATCCAGATTGAGTATCCATATCCGTCTGCAGTAGAAGTTTACACCAACAAAGCAAACTCCTACAAGAAATCAGTAGAGGCTGCCCTTGGCGGAAAAGTTGTGATCAATCTGGTTGATGCCGTAGACCTGGATGGATGGTACTATGCAGGATACTATGTAAACTATGGTTATGAACAAAACTACGACGTATATGATGTCTCCGGATGGGGTCCGGACTTTGGTGATCCGTGCTCTTATCTGGATACCATGCTTCCGGACTACGAAGGATACATGACCAAATGTTTCGGTATCTTCTAATTTTGGAAAAGGTAAAATTGGAAAGACCAGAACAGTTGAAAGCCAATGAATAAACCGGCAGGGGGATGGGGACAAAAAAAGCCATTCCCCTGTCATATTGTGTTAAGGAATGAGAGAATATGACAAAATATCTTTTTAAGCGTTTGTTGCATGGCCTTGTTTCCGTAGTAATCGTCGTTGGATGCGTTATGACTATGATCTATTCTCTGATGGACCGAAATCTGATTTTCGCACAGGATACCACCTATTCCCATCAGAGCAATAACCAGAAAAAGGTGTACAAATATCAGAAGTGGGAGACATACGGATATCTTGATTATGTAACCTATGCAGATTATTTGAACGCTCTCAAAGCAAAAGGCGAAATTGACGAGGATACGAGATCCAAAGCAGTAGCATTCGGAAGAACGAAAGACCAGGATTCAGAACTGGTATCTGAATATGTAAAGGAATTTACAGCTTATTATAAAGCAAAAGGTTACACCGTAAGAAGATACGATGCGATCATGATGGGTAAGAAAAAATATGCCAACGGCGGACAGCAGCAGCTGTTTGCATACAGGGATATTCCGCTTGCAACGCGTCTCGGAAAATATTTTTCCGGTTTGATTGACATCGACAGCATTCACGATGCTGCAAAGGTAGAAGGTAAGAGGGGGATTACATTTACCTTACACGATCCGGTATATGGGGGAAAGAAATTTTCACCGGCCATCATGGGAAATGGCACAACACACAAGTACCTGATGTACTTTGACTCAAAATTCCCATATTTCCATCAGAATATAATCACCATAAATTTAGGAAAGTCCTATTCCGTAAATGAGGGTGTGGATGTAGCACTGACCATGACCCGCGCGCAGGGATCCTACGTAAAATCGGAGATTACCTACCCAAGCGGTCTGGTGGAATACAGTGCAGACGATCTGCACAGCGCAACGTATATGAGCGAATCTCAGGATGCAAGCGCTGTTCATTCCGATCGGTTCACAGATGACTATACCAACGTGGATACAATTAAGAGTGGTAAATCAAAAATCGGCTATTCCTTTGTAATCGGTATCATTGCCGTAATTCTTTCCTATCTCATCGCGGTGCCGCTTGGCATTCTGATGGCGAGAAAGAAAGACAAACTGGTTGACCAGCTTGGAACCATCTATATTGTATTCATTATAGCAGTACCTTCACTGGCCTATATTTTCCTGTTTAAGGCAATCGGAGGAAAAATGGGTCTGCCAACCACCTTTGACATGGATTCGAAGAGCAAGCTGATGTATATTCTGCCGATCGTTTCTCTGGCACTGCCGCAGGTGGCAAACCTGATGAAATGGCTGCGTCGATACATGATCGACCAGATGAACTCCGATTACGTAAAATTCGCAAGATCCGGTGGTCTGACAGAGGGAGAAATCTTTACGAAACACATTTTGAAGAACGCAGCGATTCCGATCGTGCAGGGTGTTCCGGCGAGCGTACTGTTCGCACTGACCGGAGCCATCATCACCGAGCGTGTGTACGTAGTACCTGGTGCCGGTAATCTGCTGACCGAAGCAATCAGCAAATATGATAATGGTGTTATCGTAGGTGTTACACTGTTCTACGCAGTGCTCTCCGTGATTTCCATCATCCTGGGCGACGTTTTGATGTCCATGGTGGATCCACGAATCTCATTCTCAACGAAAGACAGGTAGGGACTTATGAATTATGATTTAGATAAATTCGGTCTGTCTGAGGAAGAACTGTTTTCTCCTGTAGATAACAGCTCTCTGGAGTCTGAGAAAATTACGGCTCCGAGATATTCCTACTGGCATTCCGTCTTCCGCGTATTTTTTAAGAAAAAAATCAATATTGCCGTACTTTGCCTCCTGGGTGTGATTCTGCTGATGACGTATGTGTATCCGCTCTTTGTGGAGTACGACCGTTTCGCCAATCTGATGAACGGCGCGACAAAACATCTGTCTCCAAGCAAAGCATTGCAGCAGCTTGGATTCAATATTCACTGGATTTTAGGATCCGGTGCTTCCGGACAGTCGACCTTTGATGCTGTCTGGTTTGGTTCCAGAATTTCAGTTTCCCTGGCGTTTATCTGTGCGCTCATCAACCTTTCGATTGGTGTGATTGTCGGATCTGTCTGGGGATTTTCGAAGAAGGTTGATGTCTTCATGATGGAGGTTTACAACATCATCGGAAATATTCCGTATGTACTTCTGATCTCCGTCCTGGTGCTTATCTTTTCTCCGAGCTTCTGGACCATGGTATTTGCACTGACCGTTACCGGATGGCTTGCCATCGCGTACTTTATCCGTACGCAGGTCGTTATCATCCGTGACAGAGAGTATAATCTGGCATCAAAATGTCTTGGAACTTCGATTTTCCGCATTGCGATGAAGAATATTCTCCCGTTTATGACATCTGTCATTGTTACTCTGGCGGCAACTGAGATTCCGTCCTACATCTCTTACGAGGTGTTCCTGGCTTACATCGGTATGGGACTTTCTGACATGTCTCTGGGAAGACTGATCTATGAGGCTGAGGGTGCCATGCTGACACCGGGATGGGGATTCGAATTCTGGAGTCCGGTTGTTGTCGCTTCAATTATCACCGTAGTATTATATGTAGTTGGACAGAACCTTGGAGATGCGTCCGACCCGAGAACACATATGTAGGAAGGAAAGCCGCATGGAAGATAAAAAAGTATTATTATCGATTAAGGACTTACAGGTAAAATTCCGTGTCCGCGGCCGTATCCTGACGGCAATCCGGGGCGTAACGCTGGATATTTACGAGAATGAGTCCATTGCTATCGTAGGAGAATCCGGTGCCGGTAAATCCGTATTCACGAAAGCGTTTGCGGGTATGCTGGACAGCAACGGTTTCATCGATCAGGGAGATATCATTTTTAACGATGCCGAGCTGAGCGATACCGTTGTGCCGCTGAACTCTTATGCCAAAAAGACCATCGCATCCACCTGGGAAAAACTGAATGAGTATTCCAAACTGGAATATGGTTCAGAAGTATTCCTGAAAATGAAGGCGCTGGAGCAGGAAAAAGAAGAAAAAATGACGCTGAGCGAGGAAGAGCGTGAGAAAGCAGATGCTGAAATCAAGGAACTTGTAATAAAGAGAACCGAACTTTTCAACTATAAGCAGACACTCGATACTTCCAAAGAAAAAGCGAAAATCAAAGAGACATCTGCCGAGATTTCCCGACTGGATGGAGAGATCAAGGCTCTGCAGAAAGCAAAAGAGGAAAAAATCAAGGCACACAAACAGGCTGCCATGAACGATACGGCCTACAATCAGGCGTATGAGGCAAAAATGGCAGAGTACAAAAAAGAGTACGCCGGTCTGACAGCAAAAGAAATTACGGACGAGACGAGAAAGAGAAACGAGATTCTTGCCAAAGAGATCTATCTTTCTGTCGGACGTTACAAACTGCGTAAAAAGGTTCGCATGATCAAGAAGCTGCACGAGGCATTCAAAGCTGCGATGGAACGCGGTGTGGATCTGAATGACGAGCAGAAACGAAACGGCGTTTTCGACCAGGCTACCTTCCGCGTGCGCTATCTGGATGAGACATCGGAGCGGCTTCATGGAACCTGTATCATTAACCTGGCAAAAATCCAGGATCCGAATGACTGGGGTCAGATCCGCGGCAAGAAAATTGCAACCGTATTCCAGGATCCGATGACTTCCCTGAACCCGATTATCACAATCGGAAAACAGATCACTTCTGTTATCATGAAGCATCAGAATGTCAGCGAGGTGGAAGCAAGAGCACAGGCGCTTGAGCTGATGGAAAAGGTTGGTATTCCGAACGCAGAGCAGCGTTTCGATGATTATCCGTTCCAGTATTCCGGCGGTATGAGACAGCGTATCGTTATTGCGATTGCACTTTCCTGCCGTCCGAAGATCCTCATCTGCGATGAGCCGACAACTGCGCTGGATGTTACGATTCAGGCGCAGATCCTGAAGCTGATCAAGGACCTTCAGAAAGAGTACAACTACACCATCGTGTTTATTACCCACGACCTTGGTGTCGTAGCGAATATCGCAGACCGTGTTGCCGTTCTGTACGCAGGACAGATCATCGAGTTTGCGAACGTAGAAGAGCTATTCTACGATCCGCGCCATCCGTACACCTGGGCGCTGCTTTCTTCCCTGCCGCAGCTTGCGGAGCGGAATACAAAGCTGTTCTCAATTACCGGTACCCCGCCGTCTCTGTATAACAAAATTATCGGAGACCCGTTCGCGCCGCGTAACCAGTACTGTCTGAAAATCGACACACTGGAAGAACCGCCGATGTTCAAGGTAACGGATACCCATTACGCCAAAACCTGGCTGCTGGATCCGAGAGCACCAAAGACGGAGAAGCCGGAGGCAATTCAGAATATTCACGAAAAATTATTAAAAGCATACAACTTGTAAAACCAAGGGGATCAAGGTCGAAAAGCCGACGCAAGCAAAGCTTGCACGAGGGTTTTTGAGTTTGAGACCTGCAAAAACATGAGCAAGTAGCCATTTTTCGGAGAAAAATGAGCGGATTGCGAAAGTTTTTAAGATTGCGAAGCAATCTGGTGTTACAGGAATCAACTAATAGGAGAGTTTGAAAGTGTCTACAAAGCAGGAAAGCAAGACCACTGTTTCGCATCTGCCGGAGCATGGTCCGATTGACGAAAATGGAAGAGAAATCTTACTGCAGGTAAAAAATGTAGATATCACTTTCGGCAAGGGCGATGACGCAGTCAAAGCGGTAAAAAATGCTTCTTTTGACATCTATAAGGGAGAAACCTTCTCCCTCGTAGGCGAGTCCGGTTCCGGAAAGACCACGATCGGCCGTGCGGTCATTCGTGTCAACCCGTGTTCCGCAGGAGAGATCCTGTACAAGGGTGTTAAAATTTCCGGCAAGATTCCGCATTCCCTGGACCGGGAGGTTATCCGAAACATTCAGATGGTATTCCAGGATCCTGCCGCATCGTTAAATGAGCGTGCGACGGTCGATTACATCGTATCCGAGGGTCTTTACAACTTCCATCTGTACGAGAACGAGGCAGACCGTGTGAAAAAGGTAGAGAACATGATCAACGAAGTTGGTCTTCTGCCGGAGCACCTGACCCGTTACCCACATGAGTTCTCCGGCGGACAGCGCCAGCGTATTGGTTTGGCCCGTGCCATGGTTATGGAGCCGGAGCTGGTTGTAGCCGATGAGCCGATCTCCGCACTGGACGTATCGATCCGTGCCCAGGTCCTCAATCTGCTGAAGAAATTCCAGAGAGAAAAACAGGTTACTTATCTGTTTATCGCCCATGACCTTTCCATCGTACGGTTCATTTCCGACCGTATCGGTGTTATCTACAAAGGAAATATCGTAGAGGTTGCGGACGCAGAGGAGCTGTTCAACTTCCCGCTGCATCCATACACCCATTCCCTGATCTCTGCGATCCCGATTCCGGATCCGCAGCTCGAGAAGAATAAGGTGCTGTACACCTATGACCCGTCCATTCACGATTATTCCGTGGACAAACCGGAATTCGTGGACATCGGACACAATCATTTTGTATATGGAAATAAAAAAGAGATCGAAGAGTATAAGGCACTCCGTGAGAAGGGAGAGCCGCTGCAGCCGATCACCATCCGAAAGCCTGGCGAGGAAGTAAAAGAGGAGAACCACGAGGTTCATCTTTCCAAGGCAGAAGATGAATTCCTGAAAACTCCGGTTCACGATACCGGAAGCGTCTGGTACAAAGTGCTGTCGTTCTTCTTCCCGATCATCGGTATCATCGCAGCGATGGTATACAAAAAGAAACAATACTATCACAACTACAAAGCATGCAAGCAGGGCGCGCTGTACGGATTTGCTGTACTTGCCGTGATTCTCCTGATCTTTATCATTGCATTGATTTTAGTTGCCCTATAGTGGACAGGAAAGAAAAAGTGGCCCGGAACCAGAAAAAAGGTTCCGGTGCCGCTTTTTTTGATTTACGCGAGCAACGAGCCAAAGTCCGTGCTTGCACGAGACCTTGGCGACTGCCGCGATAACTTGAGAAACTCGCGGAGCGTGTTTCTCATAGTTTACAGGAAACTTCGTTGAAATTTTCTGTAAATTAAAAAAGTTGTGGCTTCCGGAACGAAGTGCGAGATGAATTCCGTTCCGATTTTACTTGACGGGCGATGTGTTTTTTGGGACAATAAATCACAGCGGAAAAGGAAAATTAGAATGAAAGAGGAGCAAAAAAATGGGAAGAACAGTAAAAGATCCGAACAGACGGCTGCCAAAGCCGGTACAGAAGGTCTGGCTTTCCGAAAAAAATGTCGGACGGCGCATCCTGCTTGTAGTACTGCTTCTGGCGATTGGATCCGGTTTTCTGGTGTATGGTTTTATGAACTTTCTGCATGGAGATTCCGGCTGGCGTGAGATCAGTGTAAAGGCAGGCGCGGATTTGAACTGCGGTGAGGATTTTACCTTGAAATATAACGTTGGCGCAAGCGGGGTTTCTGCAGGCGGGGAGGCAAAGGCGCTTTCGCTGCTTTACACAGATGCGGCAGTGAAAGGCTACCGGCTTTTCAATATAGATGAGAGCTTTGAGGATGTGACAAACCTGTATGATATCAACCAGCATCCAAATGAAGTGCTGACGGTAGATCCGGTTTTATACGATGCACTGAAAAAAGTATCCGATGCCAATTGCCGGGAAATTTATCTGGGACCGCTGTATGCGTCCCTGGAAAATCTCTGCGCCAGCAATGATGATGCGGCTGCAGCGCAGTTTGATCCGAACCGGAACGATGCGGCAGCAGAAGAAACGGCAGCAGTTGCTGCCTTTACACAGAACCCGGATGATATTTCACTGGAGCTGTCAGGGGAAAACCAGGTCTGTCTGCATGTGTCAGACGCGTATCAGGCGTATGCCGCAGAGATGGGCTATACCGCATATCTCGACTTTTTCTGGATGAAAAATGCTTTTTTGATTGATTATCTGGCGGATACGATTCGTGGCGAGGGCTATCAGCTCGGCATTATTTCCAGTAAGGACGGTTTCGTGCGCTGTCTCGATGAGACGGGAGAAAAAGAGTACCGGTATCCGCTGTATCATCTTTCCGGGAACGAAATCCAGTCATACGGAACAATGACGTATGAAGGACCGAAAAGCATCGTGTTTTTCCACGCTTACCAGGCGGGCAGCCCGGATGCGTACCGCTATTACCAGTATCAGGACGGAACGATGCGCACGCCGTATCTTAGCGCGGCAGACGGAAAAGACCACACAGCAGCCTCCGAACTGATCGTCTATTCCGGTGAATATGGCTGTGCCAATACGCTGCTTGCAGCATTTTCTGATTATCAGGCCGAATCGCTTTCCAGGGAGTCCCTGGAAACACTGACTTCACAGAACATTTACAGTATCTGGTTTGAGAACGATGAGATGCAGACGACAGATGAAGATCTTGCCGTAATCGTAGGAAATGAATAAAAAACAAACCAGATTTGCATTGTACAATCGCAGTTAGGATGGTAGAATAAAAACAGAATTTGAAAAATCATTTCCACAATCTGCAAGCCCCACTTCGCGATCTGTTTTGACCTTATCCGGTTGCTGCAGACCGTTTGGGCTGAAAATGGGACTCGCAGCTCACGAAAAGCTTTTTTCAAACACGCTCTGGCATGAATGAGTGCTTTTTTATGCGATTTTGTATGGGGGAAGCAGCAGCGAGAGCACGTAAAATAAAAAAGGAGGGGTTATAATTTTGAAAATGGAAGAAAAATTATACGATTATATGGATTGGGCGGAAATAGAAGCCGTGGTCTATTCTGAGGAAAATCATCCAAGAGACATCTTGGGACCGCGCGTAACGGAGGATGGTATTTTGATTCAGGCGTTTTTCCCGGGTGCAACCCGTGCAGCCGTACATACGATCCGCGACGGAAAACAGACCGAGATGGTTTGCGAGGATGAGGCGGGATTTTTCGCTGTGCTGCTTCCGGGAAAGAAAATTCCGTCCTATACGCTGATCTACTGGGACGGCGACGGAAACCAGATGGAGCATTACGATCCGTATGCCTATCCGATGCAGTTCACCGAGCAGGAACAGAAACAGTTTGAAAACGGCATCTGCTATTCCATCTATGAGAAGCTGGGTGCACACCCGGTAAAGATCGATGGTATCAGTGGTGTTTACTTCGCTGTCTGGGCACCGAATGCGATCCGTGTCAGCGTTGTCGGGGATTTCAATAACTGGGACGGAAGAGCATATCAGATGAATCTTCTGGAGTCCGGGATCTATGAACTCTTTATCCCCGGTGTTCGCGCGGGCGACATCTATAAATATGAAATTAAGGCAAAGGGCGGTCTGACGTATCTGAAATCGGATCCATACGCGAATGCAGCACAGCTGCGTCCGAACAATGCGAGTGTTGTGGTTGATCTTGGAAAATATGCCTGGCAGGATGAGAACTGGATGAAGAAGCGTGGTGTCACACAGGGCGACAAAGCGCCGATTTCTGTTTATGAAGTGCATCTTGGCTCCTGGAAAAAACCGGACGATGGCCGTGAATTTTATAACTACCGTGAGATCGCTCCGATGCTGGCTTCTTACGTCAAAGAGCTCGGCTACACCCATGTAGAACTGATGCCAGTGATGGAGCATCCTCTTGACGAGTCCTGGGGGTATCAGGTAACGGGCTATTACGCACCGACAGCACGATACGGAACGCCGGATGACTTCCGCTATTTTATGGATACGATGCACCAGAACGACATTGGTGTTATTCTCGACTGGGTACCGGCACACTTCCCGCGCGATACCTTCGGACTTTCTGCGTTTGATGGAACGTGTCTGTACGAGCATTTTGACCCGAGACAGGGATCCCATCCACACTGGGGCACGCTGATTTACAATTACGGCAGACCGGAAGTAAAGAACTTCCTGATCGCCAATGCGCTTTTCTGGGCAAAAGAGTACCATGCCGACGGAATCCGTATGGATGCGGTTGCATCGATGCTGTATCTTGATTATGGCAAGCAGGACGGGGAGTGGGTCGCAAATATCTACGGCGGAAATGAGAACCTTGAGGCAATCGAATTTTTAAAACATCTGAACTCCATCTTCAAAAAAGAGTTCCCGGATGCGCTTCTTATCGCAGAGGAATCGACCGCATGGCCGAAGGTGACGGGAGAACTCGACGATGAAGGACTTGGCTTCGACTACAAGTGGAACATGGGCTGGATGAATGATTTTACGGAATATATGAAAAACGATCCGGTATACCGCGGGGCACATCACGATCAGCTGACTTTTTCTATGGTATATGCATACTCGGAGAAATTCATGCTGAGTCTGTCGCACGATGAAGTGGTTCACCTGAAAGGGTCTATGTATACCAAAATGCCGGGTACACCGGAGCAGAAAATGGCAAATCTTCGTCTGGCGTACGCTTATCAGATGGTGCATCCCGGAAAGAAGCTTCTGTTTATGGGACAGGAATTTGGACAGGAAAAAGAGTGGAATGAGAAACAGTCCCTGTCCTGGGAGCTTCTTGAGGACAAGGAACATCTGCAGTTAAAGAACTATATGGCAGCACTGCATGCGTTTTACAAGGCAAATCCGGCACTGTATCAGCTTGACGAAAAGCCGGAGGGCTTTGAGTGGATCAATGGCATGGAGTGGGAAAAGAATCTTCTGATCTTCCTTCGCAGAACAAGGAAGAAAGAAGATACGCTGCTTGTCGTATGCAACTTCTCGAATGTCGAGTACGATGATTTCCGCATTGGTGTGCCGTATCCAGGAAAGTACAAAGAGATGTTCAACAGCGATGCGGAAAGCTATGGCGGAACAGGCGTCGGAAATCCACGCGTGAAAATGTCGAAAAAAACAGAGTGCGACGAGCGGAAAAACTCGATTACCGTAAAACTCGCACCGCTTTCTGTTCAGGTATTTTCTTATACGAAGCCGGAGACGGGCGCTGCAAGCAATAAGAGCGCAAAGGCAAAAACTGCAGCGAAAGCGGCAGCAGAGAAGAAAACCGGAAAGAAGGGAAAACCGGCTGGAAAAACGGAAGAAGCAGTAAAAGCAGTAAAAGCAAAGAAAACAACAAAGACTGCCCAAAAAGCAGAGAAAAAGGTATCGGAAAAAACGGTGAAAACCGCAGAGAAAAAGCAGGGAACTACGACTGCGACAGAGAAGGTGGAGAAAGCCGTAAAGCAGGCGATCGACAGCAAACCGGTGAAAACGGTAGAGCAGACGGTGGACAAGCTGGTGAAAGCCGGAAAATCTGCAGCGGCAGAGGCAGCAAAAGCTGTGGAAAAATACCGCGCAGCCGCCGATCCGGAAAAGAAGCCGGCTACAAAGCCGGAAACAAAGCCGGAAACAAAATCAGAGGCAAAACCAGAGACAAAAACGAAAAAAAGCACAGGCATGAGTGAACTCGGCGAGGAGCTGCAGAGAAAATTCGAGACAGAGGAGAGATAACACATGGTGAATCTGACAGCGGCGGAACGCGTCTATGAATACTGGATCGACAAGGCCTCTTCGGCTGCCGATCTGGTGCTGAAGATCGTGTTTGCAGTAATTCTGTTTCTGGTTGCACGCAAACTGATCCTGTGGCTCTGTGGTCTGATCCGGAAAAACATGCGGCGTTTTCACACGGAGGAGGCGGTGGTCAGTTTCACCGTTTCCATGGTGAAATACAGTCTGAACACGCTGCTGGTGCTGACCATTATCGTTCAGCTCGGTATCGTATCCGAAGCGTCGATCGCAGCAGCTATCGCCTCCGCCGGCGTTGCCGTATCCCTGGCATTGCAGGGCGGTCTCTCGAACTTTGCAGGCGGGGTGATGATTCTGCTGCTGAAGCCATTTAAGGTCGGTGACTACATCATTTTTCCGGGCGAAGGTCAGGAGGGAACGGTTAAGAAGATTGAGATGTATTATACGACAATCAACAGCATCGACAACCGTACCATCATGATCCCGAACGCTAATCTGACGAACCACACCATCATCAACGTGACGGCGATGGACCGGAGAAAGCTGGAGATCAAAGTCGGCATTTCTTATGAGTCCGATATCAAAAAAGCGAAGGACATCCTGCGCCGCCTCGTTGAGGAGGAACCGCATTTTCAGTCGGAGGAACAGCAGTTTTTCGTAGATGAGCTGGGCGAGAGCGCGATTACGGTCGGTCTCCGCGCCTGGGTCGCAACGGAAAATTACTGGCCGGTCAAATGGAAAATGAATGAGCGCATCAAAGAAGAGTTTGACGCGGCGGGAATTTCCATCCCGTATAACCAGCTCGATGTCCACATCTGCCCGGAACCGGCGAACAAAAAAGCCGGAAAAGGCGATAAATAAAGGATATTTTGAAAATTAACCCTTGCAATTGCACGGAAAAGGTGCTATAGTAAAGTTGTTAATAAGTGACTGTTAAGGAGTGGACGATTTCGTCCACTCTTTCTTGTGTACAGGGAAATGAAAGAATTTTTCGAAAGTTTCCCTGAATCAAAAAGGTGGTGAGGATTTGAGCAGAAGAGAAGAATACGAACAGAAGGCAGAAGAACTGATCACTCCGATTGTAGAAGCCAATGGTTTTGAACTGGTGGATGTGGAGTATGTCAAAGAGGGCGGTACCTGGTACCTGCGTGCTTACATCGACAAAGAAGGCGGAATTACCGTGGATGACTGCGAAATCGTCAGCCGTGCATTTTCTGACCGGCTGGACGCAGAGGACTTTATCGATGACGCCTATATCATGGAGGTCAGCTCCCCGGGCCTTGGACGTCCGCTGAAAAAAGAGAAAGACTATAAGAGAAGCATGGGAAAAGAGCTGGAAATCCGGACATACCGTGCGATCGAGAGAAACCGGGAATTTTACGGAATACTCACCGCATATGATGATAACAGTGTGACCATTTTGGAGGAGGACGGAACAGAGCGCGTCTTCCAGAAAAGCGATATTGCATTGATCCGTTTAGCATTTGATTTCTAAACAGACGCAGATACAGGAGGAAAAGAGAAAAATGAATACAGAATTAATGGAGGCCCTTGAAGTTCTTGAGAAAGAGAAGAATATCAGCAAAGATACCCTGCTTGAGGCAATTGAGCAGTCGCTGATCCAGGCCTGTAAAAACCATTTTGGCAAAGCAGATAATGTAAAGGTAAGCATTAACGCCCAGACTGGTGATTTCAAAGTCGTAGCAGAGAAAACCGTTGTTGATCTGGTACAGGATCCGATCATGGAGATCGCCCTTTCCGATGCAAAACGTGCAGACTCCCGCTATGAACTCGGCGATATCGTTCCGGTAGAAATCAAATCCAAAGAGTTCGGCCGTATTGCAACCCAGAATGCCAAAAACGTCATTCTTCAGAAGATCCGTGAGGAAGAGCGTAAAGTTCTGTTTGATCAGTACTTCGAGAAAGAGCACGATGTGGTTACCGGTGTGGTACAGCGCTATGTGGGACGCAACGTCAGCATCAACCTCGGTAAAGTAGACGCTCTGCTGACCGAGAACGAGCAGGTCAAAGGCGAGAAATTTGAGCCGACCCAGCGTGTGAAAGTATACGTTCTGGAAGTAAAGAATACAACCAAGGGACCGAAGGTTATGGTATCCCGTACCCATCCGGAACTCGTAAAACGTCTCTTTGAGTCTGAGGTTTCCGAGGTTGCGGAAGGCATCGTAGAGATCAAGAGCATTGCCCGTGAGGCGGGAAGCCGTACGAAAATGGCAGTATGGTCCAACGATCCGAATGTCGATGCAGTCGGCGCATGCGTCGGTATGAACGGAAGCCGTGTCAACGCGGTTGTCAACGAGCTGAACGGCGAGAAGATCGACATCATCACATGGGATGAGAACCCGGCACTCCTGATCGAGAACGCACTGAGCCCGGCAAAAGTTATCTCCGTTATGGCAGACCCGGAGGAGAAGACCGCAAAAGTAATCGTTCCGGATTACCAGCTTTCCCTTGCCATCGGTAAAGAGGGACAGAACGCAAGACTTGCCGCACGTCTGACCGGATTCAAGATCGACATTAAGAGCGAGACCCAGGCACGCGAGGCAGGAGACTTCGACTACGTAGAAGAGGAATACGAGGAAGAGGACAATTACGATGAGTCCGCAGCAGAGGAGGAAACCATCTCTGCAGAAGAAAACTTCGACGAGAATGATGTAGAAACAGCAGAGAAAGCCGGAGACGAAGAGTAATTAAAATAAAAACAAAGGCGGGATGAGCATTTGAGTACAGTTCGTAAAGTGCCGCTGCGTAAATGCATTGGCTGCAATGAAATGAAAAACAAAAAAGAAATGATCCGCGTGGTGAAAACCACCGAAGGAACGATTGTTCCGGACACAACCGGAAGAATGAACGGACGCGGTGCTTATGTCTGCTCTCTGGAATGTCTTGGGAAAGCAATGAAAAACAAAGGACTTTCCCGTTCTCTGAAGGCAGAAATTCCATCAGAGGTTTATGAGCAGTTAAAGGAGGCATTTGCGAAGATTGAACAGTCAAAGTAAAGGATTATCCATGCTGGGCCTTGCCATGAAGGCGGGTAAGGTATCGAGCGGCGAATTTGCGACCGAGCAGGCCGTAAAGAGCGGCAGCGCATACCTTGTCATTCTGGCGGAAACGGCGTCGGCCAATACACAGAAGAAATTTCGCAATATGTGTGCATACTATAAAGTGCCATGCATTCTTTTTGGGGACAAAGAGCAGCTTGGAAGAGCCATCGGAAGAGAATACCGTTCTTCCCTTGCCGTATGTGAAGCGCATTTTGCAGAAAAAATAGCAGCATTGTTGGCAGAAGCGTAAGGCGTAAGGCCGGAAAGGTCGGTGGATGGATGCAGGAAACACGAAAACCGCAGAAAGAGGAGAAAAGATCATTGGAAAAGAAAGATACAGAAAATATGGAAATGAAGAAACCGGAAGAGCAGGCAAAACCGAAGAAAAAGAAAATTATTTCCGTTGTGCGTCCGCAGAACGCAACAAGTAAAGAAGCAAAAGAGTTCACAAAGAACCAGGGACAGAAAAAAGACCGTCCGTCCCGCGGAAACGGCCGTCCGGAAGGAAACCGCAATGGAAACGGAAGAAGCGAGGACCGTCCGAACCGTGGAAACGGAAACGGCGGAAATGGAGATCGTCCGAACCGCAATGGAGACCGTCCGCAGGGAGAGCGCCGTTTCAACAATAACGGAGACCGTCCGAACCGCAATGGAGACCGTCCGCAGGGAGAGCGCCGCTTCAACAATAACGGAGACCGCCCGAACCGCAGCGGAGACCGTCCGCAGGGAGAACGCCGCTTCGGCGGAAACAATGGAGACCGCCCGAACCGCAGCGGAGACCGTCCGGGAGGAGACCGCAATAACGGCGGAAGAAGTGGAAACGGTGAGAGAAGCGGAAGACCATTCGGTGAGCGTTCCGCACGTCCAAACGGAGGCAGACCGGGAAATAATGGCGGAAGACCGTTCGCAGGAAAGGATGATGATTCCCAGAATCAGAACCGCCGTCCGGGAGGAGACCGCCGCAGAACCGAGCATAAGAGCTCTGCAGGCGATACAATGAGCCTTGGCATCAAGAAGCCAGGCCGTGATACAGGAAGAAAAGAAAAAGACAAAAACAAAGATTCTTTAAGAGAAAATAAATTCAGTGAAGACAGAGGAAGAGGCGGAAACCGTCCGAACCAGGGACATCATCAGCAGTCCAGACTCCCGAAAGCGCTCCAGAAACCAGTCAACAAACCGAAACAGGAAGCTCCGAAGGACGAGGTAAAGGAGATTACCCTGCCGGAGAAAATGACCATCCGCGAGCTGGCTGAGAAGATGAAAATGCAGCCGGCAGTCATCGTAAAGAAACTGTTCATGGAAGGAACGATGGTTACCGTAAACCATGAGATCGATTTCGAAAAAGCACAGGAAATCGCGCTTGATTATAACATCATCGCTGAGCCGGAAGAGAAAGTCGATGTGATCGAAGAGCTCTTAAAAGAGGACGAAGAGGATGAAAAAGACATGGTTCCGCGTCCGCCGGTAGTCTGCGTTATGGGACACGTTGACCACGGTAAAACATCTCTTCTGGACTGCATCCGGAACACCCATGTCACCGACCGCGAGGCTGGCGGTATTACCCAGCACATCGGTGCATACACCGTTTCGATCAACAAACAGAAGATTACGTTCCTCGATACCCCGGGACATGAGGCATTCACCGCTATGCGTATGCGTGGAGCCAATGCAACGGATATCGCCATTCTCGTTGTCGCAGCAGACGACGGTGTGATGCCGCAGACCGTTGAGGCAATCAACCATGCAAAAGCAGCCGGCGTTGAGATCATCGTTGCGATCAATAAGATCGATAAACCAGGCGCAAACGTAGAGCGTGTAAAACAGGAGCTCTCCGAGTACGAACTGATTCCGGAGGACTGGGGCGGAAGCACCGTATTCGTTCCGGTATCTGCAAAGAACAACGAAGGTATCGACGATCTGCTTGAGATGATCCTTCTGACTTCCGAAGTGCTCGAGCTGAAAGCAAACCCGAACCGGAAAGCAAGAGGTCTTGTCATCGAGGCTGAGCTGGATAAAGGAAAAGGACCGGTTGCTACCATTCTGGTACAGAAAGGTACCCTGCATGTCGGCGATTACATCGCAGCAGGCGCATGCTCCGGTAAAGTCCGTGCGATGATGGATGATAAGGGACGCCGCGTCAAAGAGGCAGGCCCGTCTACTCCGGTTGAGATTCTCGGACTTTCCGATGTTCCGAACGCAGGAGAGATCCTCGTTCAGACCGATAACGATAAAGAAGCAAAGAACTTCGCAGCAACCTTCGTGGCAGAGAACAAGAAGAACCTGCTTGAGGAGACAAAAGCGAAGATGTCCCTGGATGATCTGTTCAACCAGATTCAGGAGGGTAACTTAAAAGAACTGGCACTTGTTGTCAAAGCCGATGTACAGGGATCTGTCGAGGCAGTAAAACAGAGTCTTGTCAAACTCTCCAACGAGGAAGTTGCCGTACGCGTCATCCACGGCGGTGTCGGTGCGATCAACGAGTCCGACGTTATGCTGGCAACCGCATCTTCCGCCATCATTATCGGATTTAACGTACGCCCGGATGCGAACGCAAAATCCATGGCAGAGCAGAACGGCGTAGACATCCGTCTGTACCGTGTCATCTACCAGGCAATTGAGGATGTTGAGGCAGCCATGAAGGGTATGCTTGAGCCGGTTTACGAAGAGAAAGTTATCGGCCATGCCGAGGTACGTCAGCTCTTCAAGGCATCCGGTGTCGGAACGATCGCCGGAAGCTATGTACTGGACGGAACGTTCCAGAGAGGCTGCAAAGTTCGAATCAGCCGCGAAGGAAACCAGATCTTCGAAGGAAATCTGGCATCCCTCAAACGTTTCAAAGACGATGTCAAAGAAGTGCGCTCCGGCTATGAGTGCGGTCTTGTATTTGAAGGATTCAACGATCTTCAGGAGTTCGATCAGGTCGAGGCTTATATCATGGTAGAAGTGCCGAGATAGAAATGAGGAATTAAGTTGAGAAAAAACAGTATTAAAAACACCAGGATCAACGGGGAAGTACAGAAAGAGCTTTCCAACATCATCCGGAACGAGATCAAGGATCCGCGCATCGGAATGATGACCTCTGTCACAGCGGCAGAGGTAGCGCCGGATCTGAAGACGTGTAAAGTATATATCAGTGTGTTTGGCGATGATGAGGCGAAGAAAGAAACCATCCGCGGCTTAAAGAGCGCGGAGGGCTTCATCCGCCGTATGCTGGCCAAGACCATTAACCTCCGCAATACACCGGAGCTGACCTTTGTCCTGGATGAGTCGATTGAATATGGCGTTACGATGTCGAAACTGATTGATGAAGTAACACACAAAGAAGACAAAAAGGATGAGGAAAATGAAGAAAATTGATGAAATTCTAAACGGAGTCTCCTGCATGGCCATCGCCGGACACGTTCGTCCGGACGGTGACTGCATCGGTTCCTGCCTGGGATTATACCAGTATCTTCGCGACAATCGGCCGGAGATTCAGGCAGATGTCTATCTTGAGGATCCACGGCCGGAATTTTCCTATCTTCCGGGCTTTTCTGAGGTAAAGACAAGCTGTGAAGAGAAAGCGTACGACCTTGTGGTCCTTCTGGATGTATCCAGCGAGGAGCGCATCGGCGTTGCCGCACCGCTTCTTGCAAAAGCGGGAAAGACGATCTGCATCGATCACCATGTGACGAATACAGAATATTGCGAAATCAATCACGTAGAGCCGGATGCAAGCTCTGCCTGCGAGGTGCTGTTCGGGCTTCTGGAGGAAGAAAAGATCTCCGAGCCGTGCGCCGAGGCGCTGTACACCGGTATTGTGACCGATTCCGGCGTATTCCAGTACAGCAGCACCTCTCCGCACACGATGCGGGTTGCGGCCGCTCTGATGGAAAAGGGAGTTCCGTTTACCAGAATCATCGAGGATGCATTCTTCAAGAAAACATACGTACAGAACCAGATTATGGGACGCACGCTGACAGAGAGCATCATGCTTCTCGACAAGCAGTGTATTGTCGGTATCGTGCGGAAGAAGGTCATGGACTTCTATGGCCTGACAACGGGAGATATGGACGGCATTGTCAGCCAGTTAAAAAATACAGAAGGCGTTCACGTAGCGATCTTCCTGTATGAGCTGGAGCCGCAGGTCTTCAAAGTAAGCCTCCGCTCCGACGAGCTGGTTGATGTGAGCAAAATCGCAGCCGTATTCGGCGGCGGCGGCCATATCCGTGCGGCTGGCTGCACGATGTCAGGTTCTCCGTATGATGTAATCAACAATCTGACTCTGTATATCGAAAAACAGCTTCTTGCAGAAGAGGAAGAAGAGACGACAGAGGAAGAAGCATAAACAGGAAACAGCCGGGCGCAGAAAATATATCCACGCCCGGTTTTCTTGTGAAAAAGAGGGAGACAAAACAACATGATAAACGGAGTTCTGAACGTATGGAAAGAGGCGGGATTTACGTCGCATGACGTGGTTGGGAAGCTGCGCGGCATCCTGCACCAGAAAAAAATCGGCCACACCGGAACCCTAGACCCGGATGCGACGGGCGTGCTTCCGGTCTGCATTGGAAAGGGAACGCGTCTCTGCGATATGCTGACCGATGAAACGAAGACGTATGAAGCGCTGCTTCACCTTGGAATCGCAACGGATACGCAGGACATGAGCGGAACCGTGACAGCAGAAGCGCCGGTGACCGTGACGGAAGAAGAGGTGCGGGACTGCATCGCCTCGTTTGTCGGGGAGCAGCAGCAGGTGCCGCCGATGTATTCCGCGCTGAAGGTTAATGGAAAGAAACTCTACGAGCTGGCGCGGGAAGGCATCGAGATCGAGAGGAAGGCCCGCACGGTGCACTTTTACGAGATCAGCATTCTGGAAGTGAAGCTTCCGCTGGTGCGCATGGAGGTAACGTGTTCGAAGGGAACGTATATCCGCACCCTGTGCCACGATATCGGCGAAAAACTGGGCTGCCACGGATGTATGGAGCAGCTGATCCGCACGAGAGTCGGCCAGTTTGACCGAAACGGAGCGCACACGCTTGACGAGATCGCAGCGATTGTCGGTGAGGGCCGCCTTTCGGAGATCCTCGTGCCGGTCGATGAAATGTTTGCCGCGCTGCGCAGCTTTGCGACAGCGGACGATCATGCGAAAAAGCTTGCGGAAAACGGAAATCCGCTGAAACCGGCGCAGATCCGCGAAATCGGGGAAACTGCTTCCGGCGGGGACTTCGCAGAAGACGAGGAGTTCCGCCTTTATCTCGATGGCGGAACGTTTGTCGGTATTTATCAATACAGACCATCACAAAACTTAACCAGACCGGTCAAGTTATTTCTGGAGAGAACATGAGATATCTAACAAAAACACTGGATTTTGACAGCAGAGGGGACAGCGTTGTAACCCTGGGAAAATTTGACGGCCTCCACCGGGGGCATATGCTTCTGATCCGTCGTGTCCTTGCAATCGGCAGAACGGAAGGACTGGAAACGGTTGTGTTTACGTTTGACGTGCCGCCGCAGTCGAAAGTGCAGCATGTCAAGCCGCATCAGCTGCTGACGAATGAGGAGAGAAGAGCCCGCCTCGAACAGCTTGGCATGGACTGCCTTGTGGAATGCCCGTTTGTGGATGAAGTGATGCACATGACGCCGGAAGCCTTTATCAAAGAGATTCTGGTGGATAAGCTGCACGCGAAAAAAGTTGTTGTGGGAAAGGATTTCGGTTTTGGCTACAAGAGAAGCGGCACAGCCGAAATGCTGAAAGAAATGGGCCCGTCCCTTGGTTTTGAAACCGAGATCATCGAAAAAGCAGAGGAAAACGGCCGCGAGATCAGCAGCACCTGGGCACGGGAAGAGCTGGAACAGGGCAATATGGAAGCCGTGAGCGGTCTGCTCGGCTACGATTACGCGGTTCACGGCGAGATTGTCCACGGTCATGCACTCGGCAGAACGATCGGCGTGCCGACCATCAATCAGATCCCGCCGGCAGAAAAGCTGCTTCCGCCGTTCGGCGTCTACGTTTCCGAGGTGAAAATCGAAGGAAAAATTTATTACGGTATCACAAACATCGGTGTTAAGCCGACGGTACAGGAAAAATTTACCGGCGTGGAGACGAATCTTTTTGACTGCAGCGAGGATCTCTATGGAAAACAGGCGGAGGTTTCTCTGTTAAAATTCCTGCGCCCGGAGCAGAAATTTGCTTCGATCGACGCGCTGAAAAACCAGCTCGATCATGATGTTGCGGCAGGAAAAAAATATGTAGAAAAAAAGTTCGCTCAGCAGTGAAACACTCGCTGTTTCGCTGCGTAAGAAAGTGATTCAGGTGTGAGCAGCTCTCCTTTTGCGAAGCAAAACTTAAAATGAGAGCTGCGAAAGTTACAGTTCGGAGAACTGTAACTACGTGAAAATTCATCGCGAAAACATCTGATTTTAGTATTTACAATTCGAAAAGCGTATGCTATACTAATCGAGTATGCGGGACAAAAAAGATCCCCGGACCCTGATTCAGAGGCAGGACACTCCGACCACTTCTTAGTCAGCGGTGCAATCAAAATAACAGGAGGAATTTAAAATGATTTCGAAAGAAAAAAAACAGGCAATCATCAAAGAGTATGCAAGAACTGAGGGAGATACAGGATCACCGGAAGTACAGGTAGCTGTTCTTACCGCAAGAATCGAGGAGCTCACTGAGCATCTGAAAGTTCACCACAAAGATCATCACTCCAGAAGAGGTCTTCTGAAAATGGTTGGTCAGAGACGTGGTCTGCTTGACTACTTAAAGAAAACTGATATTGAAAGATACCGTGCTTTAATCGAGAAGTTAGGAATCAGAAAATAATCAGCTTGGAACAACGGGCGGGATACATTTTCCGCCCGTTTCTTTGCTTGTAAGATCAAAGACGCAAACGACATGGAGCCATTCTGAGCTGCATTGCATCCGTAAGAAGCTGCCAGTGGCAGGTTCTGGAGGTGCAGGAATTTTATCCGAGACCACTGAAAAACACATTGAAAAGCTGTATCCTGTCCGTATTCCGGTGTGCTTTTCAGTTGTTTCGGAAATTCTGCTCAGAAGAAAAAAAGGAGATTATTTATGTACAAGAGTTTTTCTATGGAACTGGCAGGCAGAACCCTGACCGTAGACGTAGGCCGTGTAGCAAAACAGGCAAACGGCGCAGCATTTATGCATTATGGCGATACTGTAGTTCTTTCTACAGCAACTGCATCTGAGAAACCGCGTGACGGCATCGACTTCTTCCCATTAAGCGTTGAGTACGAAGAGAAGATGTACGCCGTTGGAAAAATCCCGGGCGGATTCAACAAAAGAGAAGGAAAAGCAAGCGAGCACGCAATTCTGACCAGCCGTGTCATTGACCGTCCGATGCGTCCGCTGTTCCCAAAAGATTACCGCAACGATGTTACATTAAACAACATGGTAATGTCCGTAGATCCGGAGTGTGATCCGGAAGTAGTCGCAATGCTGGGTTCCGCAATCGCAACCTGCATTTCCGACATCCCGTTTGACGGTCCGTGTGCCATGACTCAGATCGGTATGATCGACGGCGAGTTCATCGTAAACCCGACTCTCGCACAGAAAGCCGTATCCGACCTGAAACTGACCGTAGCTTCCACCAGAGAGAAAGTCATCATGATCGAAGCCGGAGCAAAAGAGATTCCGGAAGCAAAAATGATTGACGCCATCTACAAAGCACACGAAGTAAACCAGGAAATCATCAAATTCATCGACAGTATCGTAGCAGAGGTTGGAAAACCGAAACACGCTTATGAGAGCTGCGCTATTCCGGAAGAGCTGTTTGCAGCGATCAAAGAGATCGTTCCTCCGGCAGAGATGGAAGAGGCTGTTTTCAGCGATGATAAACAGACAAGAGAAGAAAACATCCGCGTCATCACCGAGAAACTCGAGGAGGCATTTGCCGACAACGAAGAGTGGCTGGCAGTATTAGGCGAGGCTGTTTACCAGTATCAGAAAAAGACCGTTCGTAAGATGATCTTAAAAGACCACAAACGTCCGGACGGCCGTGCGATCACAGAAATCCGTCCTCTGGCAGCAGAGATTGACATTATCCCGCGTGTTCATGGTTCCGCTATGTTCACCCGTGGACAGACTCAGATCTGCAACGTAACAACACTGGCTCCGCTTTCCGAAGCACAGAAGCTGGACGGACTGGATGAGTTCGAGACCTCCAAACGTTACATGCATCAGTACAACTTCCCATCCTACTCTGTAGGTGAGACAAAACCGTCCCGCGGACCGGGACGCCGTGAGATCGGCCATGGTGCTCTGGCAGAACGTGCCCTGGTTCCGGTACTTCCGACCGAGGAAGAGTTCCCGTACGCAATCCGTACCGTATCCGAGACCTTCGAGTCTAACGGTTCTACTTCCCAGGCAAGTATCTGTGCATCCACCATGTCTCTGATGGCTGCCGGTGTACCGATCAAAAAACCGGTTGCAGGTATCTCCTGCGGTCTGGTAACAGGCGAGACCGATGATGATTACCTCGTACTGACCGATATCCAGGGTCTCGAAGACTTCTTCGGTGACATGGACTTTAAGGTAGCTGGTACCCACGACGGAATCACTGCAATCCAGATGGATATCAAGATCCATGGACTGACCCGTCAGATCGTAGAAGAGGCGATTGCCAGAACGAAACAGGCAAGAGAGTACATCCTGACCGAGGTTATGGAGAAAGCGATCGCAGAGCCGCGTAAGACGGTCGGCGAGTTCGCTCCGAAGATCATCCAGATGATGATCGACCCGCAGAAGATCGGTGAAGTTGTCGGCCAGAGAGGAAAGACCATCAACGCCATCATCGATGAGACCGGCGTAAAGATCGACATCACAGACGACGGTGCAGTTTCCATCTGCGGAACCGAGCAGGCTATGATGGATCAGGCAAAGAAATATATCGAGATCATCGCAAGCGACTTTACCGAGGGACAGATCCTGACCGGAAAAGTTGTCAGCATCAAAGACTTCGGTGCTTTCCTTGAGTTCGCACCTGGAAAAGAAGGTCTGGTACACATCTCCAAGCTCGCCAAACAGCGTGTTGAGAAAGTAGAAGACGTTGTCAGCCTTGGCGATGTTGTAAAAGTAGTCTGCATGGGCAAAGATAAAATGGGCCGTGTAAGCTTCAGTATCAAGGATGTTCCGGCAGACGCGAAATAAATAGATCTGCCAGACGATAAAGAGCGGGGAACACAGAAAAAGGGATCTGTAAAACGGTTCGTTTTTCTGTGTTTTCTTATGTCCAATAGGAGTGAAAGCTATGAGATACCATAATATAACGAAAGACGATATGCTGAACGGAGACGGCCTGCGCGTCGTGCTCTGGGTCGCCGGATGCGGTCATCACTGCAAGGGATGTCAGAATCCGATTACCTGGGATCCAAATGGCGGCATCCCGTTTGATGACGCGGCAAAGGCAGAAATTTTTGAACAGCTGGACAAGGACTACATTTCCGGCATCACCTTCTCCGGCGGAGATCCGCTGTATGAGGCAAACCGGGCGGATGTGACGGCTCTGGCAAAAGAGATCAAGGAAAGATATCCGAAAAAAGATATCTGGGTTTATACCGGATATGAGTGGGAATCCGTCTGTGATCTGGAACTGATGGATTACACGGACGTGGTTGTGGACGGTCGCTTTATTCTTGCCCAGAGGGACGTTACCTTGGAATGGAAGGGCAGCCCGAATCAGAGAGTCATTGATGTGAAAAAGACGAGAGCACGCGGCGAAGTCGTACTGTTCGGCGAAAAGTAGTCACGCAAAAAGAAAAGGAGACGCTTTATGGAAACCATTAAAATTCAGTATTTAAACGATGAAATTGAGCGCCTGCGCTATATCGACGGAAAGTCTGACTGGATCGACCTGCGCGCGGCAGAAGAAGTAGAGTTAAAGGCCGGAGAATTCAAACTGATCCACCTCGGCGTTGCCATGCAGCTGCCGGAGGGCTACGAGGCGCATATTGTGCCGAGAAGCAGCACCTTCAAGAACTTCGGTATTATCCAGACGAACCACTGCGGTATCATCGACGAGAGCTACTGCGGACCGAACGACTGGTTCTACATGCCGGCGTATGCCCTGCGCGACACCGTGATTCATGTGAATGACCGCATCTGCCAGTTCCGCATCGAGAAACACCAGCCGACCATCGGCTTTGAAGAAGTTGACCACTTAAACGGCGAGGACCGCGGCGGAATCGGAAGTACCGGAAAAAGATAACAACAGACGAAATAAAAAGAGCCTCCGGGTGTCAGAAAATCTGACATTTCCGGGGGCTTTTTGTTGCGGGCACACCAAACATGTACATGGTATATCAAACACGATCCGGATCCGGCGAATCTGGTTTATGTTTTGAATGCTATTGTTTCATCTGTACCGTATTGTTTGTGATTTTGAATTTTTTGAAACTGTTGATAAAACTTGAAATCCTGCTATACCCATACTGCTTCACATCGAAGCCCGGGAAACGGTTCCGCAGGGCATCGTGAATAATGCTGAGGTTGTCGATATGGCCTCCGTTGGAGCAGATCAGATCCGTGATACATTTTTCGATCTGCTGGCGCGATACGGTGTTCTGGCGTTCCTTTACGAGGTAATTATGACCGGTTTTCAGCACTTCGATATCGTTCATGCTTTCTAGAAACGTGGAAAGTTTGGAATAACCGTAATTTCGAACGTCAAACTCTGAGAATTTCTTCTGCAGGATACTGCCGATCTCACTAAGTGTCGTATTTTTTCCGTGATCATTGTTCTCTGTCAGTACACGGGAAACCGTCCGCTCGATTTCTGCCTTGCTTGTAATGGAAGGGGTTTCGTCCTGAGAAGTGCCGTAGCGCGCCGGATTTTCCGAGACAGCGGTAATCGCAGGGGAGATATCGTCCTCGTTCTGGGAGATCACCTCAAGAATTTTAAAGGCATCACACGCCACACGGAACGACGATGGAGTCTTCTGCTCACCCATACCGAGCACGAACATTCCAGATTCGCGCAGCCGCTGTGCCAGCTTCGTAAAGTCGGAATCCGAGGAGACCAGGCAGAAGCCCTCCACATTTCCGGAATAGAGAATGTCCATCGCATCGATGATCATCGCGGAGTCAGTCGAGTTCTTTCCGTTCGTATTGCTGTACTGCTGGATCGGGTTGATCGAGTAGCGTAAGAGCTGCTCCTTCCAGCTTTTCTTCGAGATATCGGTCCAGTCCCCGTAGATTCTCTTGTAAGTAGCGACGCCCTGGTCCGAAACCTCGTCCAGGATATATTTGATGTATTTCGGGGAAACATTGTCCGCATCGATCAATACGGCAAACCGGCTGTCTTTCTGTTCCATAGATTCTGTCCTTTCTGCGGCTTGAATAGTTACGAAAATAGATACCTCTAGTTTAGTACATTTCAGCCCACAAATCAACCGGGAGTTTGAAATGACAAAAAAACTTGTCAAAAGTATTGACAAATAAAGTTGTCAATGGTAGAGTAGTGGATGACAAGAAAAGTTGTCAAAAAGAGAGCTCATCTAAAAAACGTGACAAGAAAGGAGATGCTGCGATGCCGCTGTACAATCAGTTAAAAGAGTACCGTTCGAAGCTCGGCATCAACCAGACCGACCTTGGAAAAATGGCGGGAGTATCGAGACAGACCATCAGCCTGATCGAGCGGGGAGATTATTCACCGTCGGTGACACTGGCGTTAAAACTTGCAAAAATCTGTGAAGTAAAAGTAGAAGATATTTTTCAATATGAGGAGGATGAATCATGAAAGAAAAACAGGGGAACAAACCAAATTCCTACGGAAAGTTGATGAAACGGATGCTGATTTATCTGGGAATCGGCGGAGTCTGCGGTTTTTTTGTCGGAATTTTTATGACGTTCGGAGTGAAAAATGGCATGAGTGATCTGAGCGATCTGGTCCGCCCGCTGGCACTGCCGATCATTGCGGTAATTTTCGTTGTAAGCATTGTCCTGATGGAATTTTACAGCCGGAAATTAAAAGATACGATGAAGCATCTCGAAGAAGCAGAGGATGAACAGTACGAAGTCTTAAGCTATGAAGAAGAGAAATACGGCGCGATGCTGATGAACTGCAATGTGATTTCGCAGGTCTGCGATATCATCGTGCTGACATTTACCTTTTCCCGTTCCTGGCTGGAAGAAGCATCGGGAAAAGAGCTCGCCGGATTCCTGGCAACCTGTGCTCTGTTTTGTATCAACTTCTTTCTCTATGGCTATTATCAGATGCGTTATGTAAAAATGGTTCAGGCAGCTCACCCGGAGAAGAGAGGCGATATGAACTCAAAAAACTTCCAGAAAGACTGGATGGCAAGTTGCGATGAGGCAGAAAAAGAGATGGTATATCAGAGTGCCTATAAGGCCTATATGGCGCTGGGCAAGATGATTCAGATCCTGCTGTGTGCGACGATGATCCTGCATCTGGTGTTCCATACCGGTATTCTCGCAGTCATTGTCGTGGGCGTCATTTATCTGACGATGACACTCACATATCATCGTTCCTGTGTAAGTCTGCAGAAAGCAAAACTGAATCTGTAATCCTGTAAATACAAAAAACTGCGTGGAATGCATTTCAGAATCGTGCATTCCGCGCAGTTTTGCGTTTGGTATGAAAAATGTCAGCTGATCGGAGCCGTCGATGTCTTTGAATCATACTTTTTGTCGATATCCTTCATGACAAACAGATACGAAACACCGGTAAAGACAGCTGCCGTCACCCAGGCTGCCGGGTCACAGAAGCAGGCGAGCGGATAGCTGATGACTTTTATGGCAATCACAGCTACAATAAGGCGCGCAAAGAGTTCAGAAACACCGCCCATCATAGGCAGAAAGCCGTAGCCGCAACCCTGCATTGCATTTCGGAAAATAAAGATGGTGCAGAGCGGTACATAAAAAAGAGCACACATATAGGAATAAGTCTTTGCCCATGGCATCATGGCGGCCATATCGACATCACCCGAGAAGAAGAGGGAAAGACATGGCTTCAGAAGAAGGAAGACGAGAGCAGCGGCTGCGATCGAATACGTGATGGAAGTCAGAAGTGCAGCGCGAACTCCCTTTTTAATCCGTGGAATATCGCCCTTTCCGAAATTTTGCCCGCTGTAGGTTGCCATCGTCTGTCCCATTGCGGAAAAGCCCTGTGTGACCAGATTCTGCAGCTTACAGGCCGCCGTAAAAGCGGCAACCGCCTCCGAGCCGAACAGGTTAATGGCAGCCTGCATAATCATTGTACCGGATGCGGTGATGGCAAACTGGAGTGCCATCGGAATGCCCATCGAGAGCTGATGGCGGGAATCTGCCGCATGAAGCTTCCAGTGGTGTTTTTCCGGCCACATATCCGGCATGGAGCGATAAATATAAAAAAGACAGAGCACAGCAGAAATTCCCTGGGAGAAAACGGTTGCATATCCGGCTCCCGCAACGCCCATTTTAAAACGAATGATGAGAAGCAGATCCAGAAGAACATTTAATACAGCCGAAAAAATCAGGAACATCAGCGGAGTCTGGCTGTTTCCTACTGCACGCAGATAGGAGGAAAGCAGATTGTAAAAAATCGTAGCGATCAGGCCACCGCAGATAATCATAATATAGGAATAAGCGTCCTGAAAAATATTTTCCGGTGTGTTCATGAGATGCAGCAGCGGCCGCATGGAGATCATGCTGAAGAACGTCAGGACAACCGTGAAAAGGAGAGCCAGTAGAATGCCGTTTGCCACACTTCGCTTTACTCCGCGCGTATCCTTTGCACCGAACCGTTGCGATGTCAGAACCGTAAAGCCTGCTGTGATGCCCTGCGCAAATCCAAGCACCAGGAACATAATCGTTCCCGTAGAACCAACTGCAGCCAGTGCATCCGCTCCGACATATCGGCCAACGATAATCGTGTCTGCCATGTTGTAGAGCTGCTGGAAAATATTTCCGATAATCAGCGGCAGCGTAAACCGCAGAATGACCGGTAGCGGACTGCCCTTTGTCATATCTCTTTCCATGAAAAAACCTCCTCGAAATGATGGTAAAATAAGTTTTATCTTCGCTTAAAACGAAAGTTATTTTATCACATTCCAAAGAGGTTGTCATACCTTATTTTGACATTTTTCCGGTAATTTTTGATTGATTGAAATCAGAAATTTTCCAGTCTGTTTTTATAGAAGTTTTTCATACACAGTTTTGATTTTTTCCGCCGTCTGCTGCAGCTTCTGCGCACGGTGTCCGAAAATCCGAACAGCAAGATCGCCGCCGGAGAGCGTCGTTGCGCCGCCGTCGATTTCCGGATCGCCGTCAAGAATTTCCCGGATTTCATTGAGAAGCGTATCCGCGTATTCTGTCCGTGAGAGAAAAAGGTTCGCCATATGCGTGTATCCCTCGTACATACCAATCCCTTCCATCGGCATCTGATCGGGCAGATAGCAGGTGTTGTCGCGGTAGATCAGCTTTTGACCGCGGAAAATCTGTACCTTTGAGGCAAAGCGGCGGTACTGGAACCGCTCTTCGTGCGCATTCCGTCCGCAGGAGATGATTTCCAGCAGAAACAGGCGGGATGTCTCGTCTGCCAGATGAATCGTCATTGTACTCGTAAAAGAAGACTGTGCAAACGGAATGACGGGCTGCGGATAGTAGTAAAGTACCGCGTGCGGATCAACCTGAACAGAAATTGTGCGGGATGCCGATCCCTCGTCCATTTTGTGGATCTTCTCAAACGACTGCGACAGGACCTCGAGATCCGCCCCCTCTTTTACATGGTAAGAAAATTCCTGTGAATCCCCTTCCATAATACCCGCGGAGGCACAGAGAGGCATGATCTGGATTCCGCCGTTCTCTTTTTCAAACGGAGCCATAATCTTGTACGGCGCCGTAAAGGAGAGGTCCTCGAGAATCGTCTTTCCGTTTTTTAACGCCGCGCAGGCCGTGATGCGGGAAATTTTTCCGAATTTGTTTTCCATAAGCATCACATTCCCTCTAAGAGCACATTTTCTTTGATCCAGGAAACAACATCATCCACATGGACATCGCCGCGGATGTTGGTGAACAGAAACGGCCGCTCGCCGCGCATCTTTTTCGAATCGCGCTCCATGACTTCCAGGCTTGCACCGACATACGGAGCCAGATCAATCTTGTTGATGACGAGAAGATCGGACCGTGTAATGCCAGGGCCGCCTTTCCGCGGAATCTTATCGCCCTCAGCGACATCGATAACAAAGATCGTGGCGTCCACAAGCTCCGGACTGAACGTAGCGGAGAGGTTGTCACCGCCGCTCTCGATAAAGAGAAGCTCGATGTCCGGGAACCGCTCCATCATCTCGTCGACGGCCTCGAGGTTCATCGAAGCATCCTCGCGGATCGCGGTGTGCGGGCAGCCGCCGGTCTCCACGCCGATGATGCGTTCCACCGGAAGGACGCTGTTCTTCGCGAGAAACTGTGCGTCCTCCTTTGTATAAATATCGTTGGTAATAACGCCAATACTGTAATCGTTTGCCATTTTCCGGGACAGCGCCTCAATCAGTGCCGTTTTTCCGGAGCCGACCGGTCCTGCTACTCCAATTTTTACGTAAGACATAACACATACCTCTTTTCCTGAAAATAATGATTGCGCGAAACAAACACATTACGACATATAAAGACGGGAATACAGTGTTTCATGCTGGATCCCGCGGATATCAAAGCCCGGCGCAGAAAGACAGAGATCCTCCGCACTCCGGTGTTCCAGATCTTTTAAAATCTCGGCAAATTCCGCATAGCATCCGCCGAGAAGCTGCTGTCCGGCGCTCTGGCTTAACGGGATCGTTTTGACGCAGTTTGTCACGATCGCGGAAGTCTGCGCATAGAGATAATGCGACAGCGCATCGGCAAGCGGAATGTTCATGGCAGCGCAGAAAACACCGTAGATACAGCAGTGGTTTATCGCCTGCCCTTTCCTGGCAGTAAGATAACGACGGAAGATCCCGTTTTCCTCTTTTGTCACGGGCAGCTCCAGCTTTTCGATCGTCTTTGCAAAACGGGACCCCATTTTCCGTGCGGCCTCCCTTTGTTCCATCGGAATCCGCGACGCTTCCAGAATTTCTTCAATCGAAAGAAGCTGTTCCAGATCCCCGTATGCGGCAGCAAGATAGGAGAGTCTTGCGGCGAGAAGCTCCGTGAAGGCAAGATTCCATCGGATTTTGTGGTGGATATATTCCTTTGCCGTCGCCTCATCGTGCACAATTCCACGCTGAATATACGTTTCGAGTCCCTGCGAGTGCGAGTACGCGCCGATCGGAAACAGGGCGTCGTTGATCTGAAGAAGATAAAAATTAAGTTCGGACATAAAAAGTCTCCTGAAAAATCATAAGATATCGAATGAGCCTGCCCGCGAAAAGGGGCCGGCCCATTCTTTTCTGCGTGCGGACAGACCGCATCAGTGATGATGATTGTGGATCGATGCGGAAATCCGCTGGTCGAAGTCGAGCTTTTTCAGTTCTTTTTCGGCCGTAACGCCGTGGAGTTTCTGAAGCATCAGAAGCATCGGCTCATTGTAAATCGTGATAAAAGTATCGTTTTCGCCCCAGAACAGCGGTGCATGGCGGTTGCCGATCTCGTAGCAGACCTTTGCCGCCTGCTTTTCGTGACCCGGAGTAAGGGAAACGCGGATCACCTCGCACGGAGGCGTATTGACGGCGATGATTTTTTCATCGTCTGCATAGAGCACATCACCCTGATACAGACCCCTTGTGAGAATGGAATCGTCCATGCGGATGCCGAGCTCCGTTCCGTGGTCGGTCGTCTTTTTATGAATCTTTTTGAAGGCTTCATGCCATTCGATATCGACGTATTCGATCGTTTTTCCGGAAGTGTCAAATTCCGAAAGTTTTCCTAAAATCTGTTCGCAAACCATTGAAAAAAGTTCCTCCTTACCGAATTACCAGATCTGAAGTAGCATCATGACGCCCGGGATCCACGCGGTGACAACGCCCTCAAATACCTGAAGGCACGGCACAAATTTTCCGAGCTTCTTTCCGCAGATATCCTCCACAAAAGAAGTACCCCAGAGAATGGCCCACAGATACCAGATGCCCGCCCAGCGGAGATCCGGCGTGATGTCAAGCGCCGCGCTTCCAATGAAGCCTTCGATCGTTCCGAAGATGACAGCGTTGACGGCAACAAAGGTCGAAAACCACGCAAAAGGGATCGGGTTGGCGTTTAAAAATTTATTGACGGCCACAAAGAGGTAAGTGAAGCAGAACAGCAGTCCCGTTCCGGCAGCGTAATAATTTCCCTGCACGAGATTCACGAAGTTGATGAAAAGGGAAAGTCCGCCGGTAAAGATATTCATTACAGCGGCCGAGCGTCCATCCACATGGTACAGGGTGCACATGCCGTTGTTGATCAGTACAATTCCTACAAATAAAAGACACACTCCAAGCATAATAAAATTCTCCTCGTATGGTTTTACAGAATGCAGAGCCGTTTAGAACAGGCTGTAAAGCTGGGTCAGCGGCAGTTTTTCTGCTGGCTTGGAAGTGATCTCCTCGCCGTCAACAGTGACCTTATATGTCTCCGGATCTACGGTAAGCACCGGCGTGCGGTCGTTCCATACCATATCCTTTTTGCTGATACTGCGGCAGCCGTGTACCGGGACAACCGTTTTTTCCAGTCCGTATGCGTCTTTGATACCGGCATCGAAAGCAGCCTGGGAAACGAAGGTCAGGCATGCCTCCTGTTTTGCTTTTCCGTGAGCGGCAAACATCGGCTGATAGCAGACCGGCTGTGTCGTCGGGATCGAAGCGTTGGCGTCTCCCATTTTCGAAGCGACGATCATACCGCCTTTGATGATCATATCCGGTTTGGAGCCGAAGAAAGCAGGATTCCAGAGCACGAGATCAGCAAATTTTCCCTTTTCGACCGAGCCGACATACTCGGAGATACCGTGGGTGATGGCCGGGTTGATCGTATATTTTGCGATATAACGTTTCACGCGGAAGTTATCGTTTTCATGACCGGCATCCTCCGGCAGAGCGCCGCGCTCATCCTTCATTTTGCTTGCGGTCTGCCACGTACGGGTGATGACCTCACCGACACGGCCCATCGCCTGGGAGTCGGAACTCATCATACTGAAAATACCCATATCGTGCAGAACATCCTCTGCGGCGATCGTCTCCGGGCGGATACGGGAATCCGCGAACGCAACGTCCTCCGGGATGTGCTTGTCGAGGTGGTGGCATACCATCAGCATGTCAAGATGCTCATCAAGTGTGTTGACAGTGTAAGGCATTGTCGGATTCGTGGAGGAAGGCAGAACGTTCGGTGCAGCAGCAGCGCGGATGATGTCCGGTGCGTGGCCGCCGCCGGCTCCCTCGGTGTGGTACGTATGGATGGTTCTTCCGCCGATGGCCGCAAGCGTATCTTCGACGCATCCGCCTTCATTCAAAGTATCGGTGTGGATGGCAACCTGGACATCGAACTCATCGGCAACGTTGAGGCAGTGGTTAATGACCGCCGGCGTTGCGCCCCAGTCCTCGTGGATTTTCAGGCCCATCGCACCGGCTTTGACCTGCTCAATCAACGGAGCCTCGTCGGAGCAGTTGCCCTTGCCGAGAAAACCAAGGTTCATCGGATATTCCTCTGCGGCTTTCAGCATCATGCGCAGATTCCACGGTCCCGGGGTACACGTCGTTGCGTTCGTGCCGTCCGCCGGGCCGGTGCCGCCGCCGATCATCGTGGTCACGCCGCTGTAGAGGGAGCAGTCAATCTGCTGCGGGCTGATAAAGTGGATGTGAGTATCGATGCCGCCTGCCGTAACGATCATACCCTCGCCGGCCAGAGCCTCGGTCGATGCGCCGACCGTCATGCCAGGAGTCACGCCGTCCATGACATCCGGGTTTCCGGCTTTTCCGATGCCGGCAATTTTTCCGTCTTTGATTCCGATGTCTGCTTTTACAATGCCTGTAGCATCCACGATCAGAGCGTTTGTGATGACAAGATCAAGGTCTCCGTCTCTGCTGCAGGTCTTGACGGACTGTCCCATACCGTCGCGGATGGATTTGCCGCCGCCGAATTTTACTTCATCGCCGTATGTGGTGTAGTCTTTTTCGACTTCAATCACAAGGCTGGTGTCGGCAAGGCGGACCTTATCGCCGACGGTCGGACCGTACATAGCGGCATATTTACTTCCGGAAATTTTTACACTCATTTTTGCTGTCCCTCCTTACAGAAATCCTTTTAACTTCGCGTTTTCCAGTGATGCGGCTTTCGTGTCAGCGGTAGCCTGTGCGCGGGTCAGGTCATTCAGACCGAAGACACGTTTTCTGCCGCCCATCTCGACGAGCTGCACCTCTTTTTCCTCGCCCGGCTCAAAACGGACCGAAGTTCCGGAAGGAATATCGAGGTGATAACCGTACGCCGTTTCCCGGTCAAAAGAGAGGCACCGGTTGACCTCAAAGAAATGAAAATGGGAGCCGACCTGAACGGGACGGTCGCCCTTATTTGCTACCATGACAGTGACTGTCTTTTTGCCTTCGTTTAATGTGATCTCGCGATCGGAAGCCATGATTTCACCGATTTTCATATGATGTCTCCTCCTTACTGAATAGGATTATGTACAGTTACCAGTTTGGTTCCATCCGGGAACGTCGCCTCGACCTGAACCTCGCCGATCATATCGGCAACGCCGTCCATGACATCGTCGCGGGTCAGAATCTTTGTGCCGAGCTGCATCAGCTCCACAACGGTCTTTCCGTCCCTTGCCAGTTCCAGAAGCTCGGAACTGATGTAGGCGAGTGCTTCCGGGTAATTCAGTTTCAGGCCGCGTGCTCTCCGCTCTTTGGCGAGATTACCGGCCATATGAAGCATCAGTTTTTCCTGTTCCTTGGGATTTAATCTCATGGTGTTCCTCCTTTTTTGCATAGAAAAAGAGCAGACCAGGGAGAAAACATTTCTGTTCAGACTCCTTTGTCTGCTCTTTCATATTTTATATCACGCATTATAACGGGTGTTTTTTATTTGGTCAAGAACTTTTTGCTATTTTTTTGATTGCTTTTTTCATGTACAGCAGAGGAAAAACCATAGAAAGCAAAGAAAAGAGGGGAAAATGCAGAAGAAAACAAAGAAAATTCTCTGAAATAAACAGTATATAACAGTTGACAACAGTAGCTGACTGTTATATACTGTTTATTGTAAAGGAGAAGAGAAACGATATGCATATTATTTTGAATCATTCCTCCATGGTGCCGATCTACGAGCAGCTCATGGAGCAGATCAAATCAGAAATTATCAATACAGCATTAAAAGAAGGAGAGGCGCTCCCATCCGTCCGTTCTCTGGCCGGGGAACTGCGGATCAGTGCGCTGACCGTCAAAAAGGCGTATGACAAGCTGGAAGAGGAAGGATTTGTTACAACGATTCACGGAAAGGGAACGTATGTAACGGCTTCCGACAAACAGCTCGCGCTGGAGGCAAGGCAGAGAGAAGCAGAGGCGGATTTTGAAAAAGCCATCGACCGTGCCCTTGCGATGGGAATGAGCCGGGAGGATATTCTGGAGACAGTAACCCTTCTTCTGGAGGAAAAATAAGGAATGCCGGAGCAGCGGCAGAAAGGAAGAGACAGACATGATAAAAATGCAGAATGTCAGAAAGGTGTATCCGGGATTTGATTTTGAGCTTTCTATGGAGATTCCGGAGGGAAGAATCACCGGACTGATTGGAAAAAACGGAGCCGGAAAAAGCACGGCGATCCGGCTGATGCTCGGCCTTGCAAAAGCAGATGGCGGAATAATCGAACTCTTTGGAAAACCGATCACAGAAATTATGGCAGAGGACCGGCAGAATATCGGCGTTTCGCTGGCAGAATCTGGATTTAACGGACAGTTTACCATCGTGGAAGTGGAGAAAATTCTGGCGAAAATGTATCCAAAGTTTGAGGAAAGCTGGTTCACCAGAGAGTGCCAGAAGCTGCATCTTCCGGAAGAAAAACAGTTCAAGGAATTTTCCAATGGAATGAAGGCGAAGCTGCGTGTACTTACCGCCCTGTCACACAAGGCACAGCTTCTGATCCTCGACGAGCCGACCGCAGGACTCGATGTGGAAGCGAGAAATGAGATTCTCGACCTGCTGCGCGAATACGCGGCCGAAGATGAGAGCCGGACGATCCTCATTACGTCCCACATCGCCTCCGATCTCGAGCATCTCTGCGATGACATTTATCTGATTCACGGGGGAAAACAGCTCCTGCACGAGGAGACGGATGTGATTCTCGAGCAATACGGTCTCATCAAGGCAGACGAGGCGCAGTATGCGGCGCTCGACAAAGAATATCTGCTCGATACCCAGAAAGAACCGTATGGCTATGCATGCCTTACCAACGACAGAAAATATTACGAAGAAAACGTTCCCGACCTTGTAGTAGAGCGGGCCGGAATTGATGATGTAATTTTGATGATGACAGGAGGAGAAAAAAGATGAGTGGATTATTAGAGAAAGATATCTGTCTGCTGTTAAAAGGCCATCGCAACACGATGATCCTTTTCCTTATGATCTGTGTATTCCTCGGACTTAGCCAGACGGACACCTTTATTCTGGGCTATTTTCCGTTTCTGATGATCGTTCTGCTGATCGGAACGCTTTCCTGCGATGAAGCGGATAACGGACTGCCGTTCCTGTTCACACTCCCGATTGACCGGAAACTGTATATCCGCGAAAAATACCTGTTCTGCGTGGCCGGAACCGTAGTATCGTTTGTCCTCGCCTGGGCGTTATACCTGGTATCCCTGCTGGTGCACGGCGTTTCGAATGTATCTGGTGTTCTCTCGGAAAATGCGGGAATGATACCGGTCTTTCTGGCGGTATTTTTCATCACCATTTCCATCATGATTCCGGTGCAGATCAAATGCGGAGCAGAAAGCGCACGGGTCATGATGGCAGGAATCTGTTTTCTGTTTGCCGGTGTGATTCTGTTTGTGCAGAAAGTCGCAGGAGAAGCGACACTGGATCAAATCACGGAGCTGATTGGCACCATTACGGGCACAATTCCGGGCCAGGCAGGAATTTTTACTGCAGGCATCGTGGTTTTGCTGATTTCGTACCGGATCAGTGTAGGATTTATGGAGAAACAGGAATTTTAGAAAAAACGAAAGACGTCAGATTTCATTTTAAAACGTGAAATCTGGCGTTTTTGCTGTGATAAAATTTGCAGAAACTTGAAAAAAATGGCATTGTATGGTATTCTTTACAGGATGTTGCTTAAAAATTATATAAGAAGAAACAGAGGAAAAAATGAAAAAATTATTTGCACAGATTGTGAAATTCGGTATCGTCGGCTTCATCAGCTTTGGTATTGATTACGTGACCGGACTGATCGTTCTGAACCTTGTTATGGCGCTGACCTCCAGTTCATATTTTGAAATGGCATCGCTTGTCGGTTCTGTTGCCGGATTTACTGTGTCCGTCATCGCTAATTACATTTTAAGTTTCAAATTTGTCTTTGAGCGAAAAGAAGACCTGAACAAAAAAGTCGAATTCATTACCTTCGTCGTCCTTTCCCTGATCGGAATGCTGCTGAACAGCTTCCTGATCTGGATTGTAGTAGGACCCATCTACCGGGGGAGCACTGCACTGCAGCAGCACATCGGCTACAACCTGATTTACACCATTGCAAAAGTCTTTGCAACTGCGGTTGTCATGGTGTACAACTTTATTACCAGAAAAATCTTTCTGGAGAAGAAATGATTCTGAAAAAAATCTGAAAAGAAGGCAGCGGAGAAAAACGCTGCCTTCTTTTCAAAGAAAGATAAAAAGGAAAGGCTGGTGAAGAGAGAATGAACCTTCCCATTCAACTACAGGCAGGATTGTACCTGTATCTGATCTGTATTAATATGATCACCATAGCAGTCTATGGCATCGATAAACGAAACGCTGTGCATGGAAAATGGAGAATCCGTGTCTCGACGCTTCTTACCCTGGCCGCAGTCGGCGGTTCGGCAGGAGCACTGCTGGCGATGCACCTGTTCCATCACAAGACAAGAAAAAAGAAGTTTACCATCGGCGTTCCGCTGATGCTGCTGGTGCAGATCGCGCTTTTTTTCTTTCTTGTGAAAGCAGATTTTTCGATCTCAATCTGAGAAAGAAAGGTGATGAAAATGGAAATGAGCCGTCCAGTCCTTCGGCGGCTATGCAGACGCACAGCTTAGCCGCCTGCAAAATGCGTTGGCGCGCGGCACTTTCTTGCAGAGTGAGAAAGAACAGCATATTTATGAAATGCTTTTAGATATGTAAAAACATCTGTCCAATAGGGCAGATGTTTTTACGTGTGCCATTATTGTGACAGATGATATAATATTATGATAAAAAGCGGCGAAAAGGTAAGATACATATAAAATGATCAAAAGGAGAAAGAATGGGAACTGATCATAAAGAAAAACTGATTCGAGTGTTACAGATTTTAGAGGAAACAGATGAAAAAAGTCCGATGAATGCGACACAGATTTTGAAATATCTGGAAGAGGAATATCAAATAGAACAGGTCGATCGCCGTTCTGTTTATCGTGATATTAAAATGCTGCAATTTTGTGGTTATGAAATATATCAGTGTGCGGATAAAAAGATGGGCTGGTATATGAAAAAACATATATTTTCGGACTGGGAAATTAAAATTATGTTGGATGCAGTACAGCAGGCAAGATGCATTTCTGCAAAGGAAGCAAAGGAATTGAAAGAACGACTATTGGATCTTACAAGTAAGAGAAGTCGAAGCAGATTTTGTCATATGATGACACCCAAGGCAGGAAACATGGATTCTGATAGGGAAACAGGATACTACATTGAAACAATGCTGGAAGCTATGTATCTCCATAAAAAAATTGAATTTCAATATACAGAAGTAAATGAGAAGTTGCAAAAGGTGCTTCGAAGAGAAGGAAAAAAATATTCGCTTAATCTTTATGAAATATATTGGTCTGATAATACCTATTATTTAATCGGGGCACATGATCATTATGATAGACTTACAAGTTATAGGCTTGATCGAATTGAAAATCTGGAGATATCACAGAGTGACGCGATTGACGCTGTAGAAAAAATAGGTCCAAATCCCGAACTTATTATTCGGAAATATATTGAAGAAAGTGTAAACCATTTCCTGGGGGAAACCGTAAGAATAGAAGTGGAATATAAACCAGAACCGGCGACAAATGCAATTCTCTATGATTTTGTTGGGAAAAATGTATCGGTCCAAAAACTGGAAAATGGAAATTACAGAGCCGTTTTTTATAAAATGAACAGTGTAACTTTACTTGGATGGTTCATGAAATATATGGATAAGTTTATGGTTATAGAACCACAAATGCTGCGGGAAAATATAAAGACAAAATTGGAGAATACGTTGGAAATAATGAATAATATAAATGGATCACAATAATACAGGACAAAAAAATATGATAAAACAAACTTTATGAAAACCAGGAGGAACTATATTGGAAAAAGATTTAAAAATGGAAGTATTTGCGTCAGTAGATACTGTAAAACCGGTAGAATTTCATGTTTATGAACTTCATGCACAAAAAATAGGAAATACATATTCTATTATCAGAGGGGCAGCCTGGAAATTACGAAACTGGAATCAGGCAGGCGTATTTGAAGATGGAAACAAAATCTATGCGACGGAAAAACTGCAAGAGAAAATCCCAAATGCTGATTTTACAGTCGAATATGAGGGATCACGAGAACTGCCTGTTTTAGAAAACAGAAGAATCTATCAGGAACTTATCAAATACTGGATCACACAAAAACTATCCCAAATTTTAATTTTTGGAAAATACAGAAAATATTCCTGTAAAAGTAATGTGACAAGTAAGTGGATTATGACAAATCAGGGATTTGAGACGTTTTCGTCAGGAAACAGAGAAATTAGTCTGGAACGGAAATATAATTTCTGGGTTACTATTATGGATGATGAAAAAGCATATCTGAGAATTGATACCAGCAGTCTTTTTTCATCGAATCAAACTGTAGCTGATTATCTGGAAAAAGGACTAAATCTAATTGGGCAGGAAGTAAAAAATGACTGGGCAAAGAATAATCAGACAGGCATTCTGACAGAAATCTGTGATTTGACCGTAACGGATAAACTGGATTTTGCAGATAGTCTAAAGGCGTATTATATCCAACGAAATGAAGCATACAGGGTAGAGAATATTTCTGATGATACCAGGATAGTTAAGGTGGCACTTCAGACGGGAATAGAATTACCTTATTATCCGCAGGCATTAAAACCAGTATTGACAAGAGAAACGGTAAGCCGTATGGATGCAGCTTTTTCTATGCGGACAGAGTCCTTGGTAAAACGGAATATGAAGACCAGAGTACTTTTAGACCAGGATTTTATACAGGATATTGGAACGATTGAGCCACTTGACGGAATGAAATTTGAAACAGATCCATGTACAGTAGAGAAAATTGGCTATAAGAAAGGTAAAGTTAAAGAACCGCTGTTAGTTTGTGGAAAAGATAAGGCTCTTAAATGCGGCGAAGAATTTAAAGTATTCAACTACGGTTTTTATCGAAAGACGGAAAAAGAAATAAAAATAGGATATTTGTATCCGAGAAATTCCTATGATTTGATGAAGGCAGTTGTAAATGGGATTTATACCTTTGCGAAACTTGGAAAGTATCACGGGGAAAAAGATTTATATACCATGGCGGGACTGCTGGATCTGGATGTAAAGGCAATGGTACGGGAAGAATATGAGTTGGGAGATATTACAGATTATAAAAGAGCTGCCAATAAATTGCAGAAGATAGAAGGAATCGATCTGGTCATTGCACTTGTACCAGATGGGATGGAGGAAGATGGACCGTACAATCCGTTTAAAACTATTTGGGCAAAGGCTAATATCCCGTCACAGATGATCAGTATGAAAACAGCAAAATTGTTCGCTGAGGAAGCAAAAGAAGGGAATAAGGCAAAAAATAATTCAAGATATTACCTTCATAATATAATTCTTGGAATTCTTGGAAAAACAGGCGGGATTCCATGGGTTGTAAAAGATATGCCTGGCAATGTGGATTGTTTTGTAGGTCTTGATGTTGCGACGATAGCAAAAGGAATTCATTATCCTGCCTGCTCGGTTGTGTTTGACAAATATGGCCGTCTGCTTGGATTTTATAAACCGGCAGCACCACAGCAGGGAGAAAAAATTACTACCAGGATTCTTCAGGATATTTTTGATCAGGTGATTTTTGCATATGAAGACCGTTTTGGTGAAATGCCGAAGAACATTGTGATTCATCGAGATGGATTCAGCAATGAAGATGATGAATGGTATAAAAATTACTTTGCGGCCAAGGGAATTATGTATAATATTATTGAAGTAAGAAAAAATATCAGCAGTAAACTGATATTCTGGCAGAATGGGCAGATAGAGAATCCACCGATGGGATACTGTGTTTATAACGCAGACAAAGGATATCTTGTGACGACAAATATGAAAAATAAAAAAGGATCACCGAATCCCATTTTGATTGAGAAAAAATGTGGAAATCTTTCTATGGCTGATATTTTGACACAGGTGCTTTATCTTTCGCAGTTACACGTGGGGTCAACACAAAAAATGCGGCTTCCTATTACGACTGGATATGCGGACAAAATTTGTAAGAATAGAGAATTTGTTCCGGAAGGAAAGATGGACGATCGGCTATTCTTTTTGTGAAAAATAAAACATAGATAAAAATGAGACGACAGGGATTCTGGAGTTTTTTTAGGAAAAATGCTATAATAGTCTGCAAAGAGACATCCCATAAGAAACCAAGGAGGATTTTGAAATGAACAGTATTTTTCGCAGAATCAGTGTTAGAAAATATGAAGACAAGCCGGTTGAAAAAGAAAAAATTATGCAGATCTTAAAAGCAGGCATGCAGGCTCCAAGCGCGTGCAACCAGCAGCCGTGGGAATTTTATGTGGTAACGGATAAGAAAAAAATTGAGGCGCTTTCTAAAATGACACCGTACACCGGCTGCGCGGCAAAAGCTCCGGTTGTGCTGGTATCGGCATATCGCCTGGAAGGTCTTGTCGCTCCAGCATTTGCGCAGATCGATATGTCGATTGCCCAGGAAAATATCTGGCTGGAAACGGATGCGCTTGGTCTTGGCGGCGTATGGTTCGGCATTGCACCAAATGAAGAAAATATGGAAAAAGTAAGAGTTCTGCTGGGACTGCCGGAAGAAGTTCATGTCTTTGCGCTGTTTGCTCTTGGCTATCCTGCCGAGCACAGAGAGCAGCAGGACCGCTTTAAACCAGAACGGATTCATTTTATCGATGAATAAAACAAAGAAGCCGGCAGACCGCCTGATTTTCCATGTAGATGTCAACAGCGCCTTTTTATCCTGGGAGTCCGCGCGGCGGATGAAAGAGGGGCTGCCGGATCTGCGGGACATTCCCGCCTGCATCGGCGGTGACCCGGCAAAAAGGACGGGTATCGTTGTAGCAAAGTCGATTCCGGCGAAAAAATGCGGTGTCCAGACCGGCGAGCCTGTGGCAATGGCACTGCGGAAATGCCCGAATATGGTTATTGTTCCCAGTGATTTCGATCTTTATGTCAAGTGCTCCCGGGCCTTCAAGAAAATCTGCGCATCCTACACTCCGGTCATGGAGTCTTTCTCGATTGACGAAGTGTTCCTTGATATGACGGGAACCTCTCTTTTGTACCCGGATCCGATCGCGGCAGCACATGAAATTAAAGACCGGATTTCCGACGAGCTGGGATTTACGGTAAATGTCGGCATTTCCACCAATAAACTCCTGGCCAAAATGGCGTCCGATTTCGAAAAACCGAACAAAGTGCATACCCTGTTTCCAGAAGAAATCCCTGCGAAGATGTGGCCTCTTCCGGTACGCGAGCTTTTGTTTCTCGGCAAAGCGTCCGAAAAGAAGCTGACCGAGGCCGGAATCCGCACGATCGGAGATCTGGCACATGCATGGGAAACTGATATTCAGACCCTGATCGGCAATAAAAACGGCCATCAGCTGTACCAGTACGCCCGCGGCATCGACGATTCCCCCGTAAAAGCACAGCCCGATGAGGCGAAAGGCTTCAGCGCAGAGACGACCTTTAACGAGGACATCGTCTCTATCGAACAGGTCGACCCGATTCTTCTCGCCCAGTGTGACATCGTGGCCGCCCGCATGCGTCGGAAAAAGAAAAAATGCACCTCCGTTTCCATAACCTTCCGCACCCTCGATTTCCGAAACCGCTCACACCAGACAAAACTTCCAAATGCGACCGATATCACAGATGAAATCTACCGCTGCGCCAAACAGCTCTTCCGCGAATCCTGGAAAGGAGAGCCCCTCCGCCTGATCGGTGTCTCCGTAACCGGCCTTACCGAAGACGATTTCGAACAGCTCTCCCTCTTCGAAGATCCCGAAAAGAAGGAGAAAAGCCGTAAACTCGATGCCGCCCTCGACGCAATCCGCCAGAAATACGGCAACGACAAAGTCACCCGCGCAAGCATCCTGAACGGAGCACAGGGAATTGCAAGAAAAGCGAAGGCACAGATGAAAAATGATGCGGAAAACTGAAAAATAATCTTCAAAGAAGGCAGCGGAGAAAAACGCTGCCTTCTTTGAAAATAAAGCAAAACAACGATAATATTCGGAAAAATGAAAATACAACAATTGATATATTTCTGAAAATAAGATATAATAATCGGAAAGAAGCACACTGGAAAGGAGGGAACGAATGAAAACATGCAAGGAAATGGCAAAGCTATGGGGCGTTACGGAACGCACTGTAACAACTTTCTGCAAAACAGGTAAAATTCCAGGAGCCGTAAAAGAAGGAAAAAGCTGGCGCATTCCGGATGAGGCAGAAAAACCAGTGGATGGCAGAGTACTGTCAGGAAAGTATGTAAAAAAAGAGGAAAAAGAAGCAAGAAAGCCACTCCCGATCGGAATATCTGATTACGTACGGGCACAGTCGGAATATTATTATGTGGACAAGACAGGAATGATCAAAGAATTTCTGGATCGAAAACCACTGGTATCACTGTTTACGCGGCCGAGACGATTTGGAAAGACGTTGAATATGGATATGCTTCGCGTTTTCTTTGAAATTTCCGATACAGATACCAGCCAGTATTTCCGGGACAAAGAAATCTGGAAATGTGGAGAAGAATACCGAGAGCATCAGGGAAAATATCCGGTTATTTTTCTGACGTTTAAAGATATAAAGTTTGCGTCCTGGGAACTGACTTTTGCAAAAATTGCAGAGCTGGTACAAGAAGAGTTCGGCAGACATAAGGAACTTGGAACGAGTGAGAAACTAGAACCATATGAGAAGGATTATTTTCGGAAAATACTGGCAGGTCAGGCGAATGAAGTAGAGCTCTCCTCGTCTCTGCAGAAACTTTCCAAAATGCTTCATGAACATTATGGAAAAGCACCGATCATTATGATCGATGAATATGATGCACCGATTCAGGAAGGCTATTCGAAAAAGTTTTATGAAGAAATTGTTGGATTTATGTGGAATTTCTTTTCCGGCGCATTCAAAGACAACCGGCATCTGTCGTACGGTTTTTTAACTGGAATTCTGCGGATTGCACAGGAAAGTATATTCAGTGGTCTGAATAATCTGACGGTAAATTCCATTCTGGATGAGACATATGATAAATACTTTGGATTTACCCGTGCAGAAGTCCATAAAATGCTGCGGGATTACGGTGTTCTCGAAAAAGAAGCAGAGCTTAAAACCTGGTATGACGGATATCTTTTTGGCGCAGAAGAAATTTACAATCCCTGGTCCGTGGTCAACTATATTGCACAGGGGTGTATTCCAAAGGCATATTGGGTAAACACCGGAAAGAATGAAATTCTGGAAGAAGTTCTGAAGGCAGCGACAGAGGATGTCATAGAGAAATTGTATGCATTGCTGCAGGGAGAGCGAGTGGTTGCGAGAATCGATCAAAATGTAGTTTACCGGTCTCTGCTGGAAGAACCCTCCAGTATTTACAGTCTGCTTCTGGTTGCTGGATATCTGAAAACACCAAAAAAGGAGTTGCAGACAGACGGATCGTATCTGTGTGAGGTATCCATTCCCAACTGGGAGATTGCGGCAGTTTACAAAGCAGAGATTTTATCCCATCTGCTGCAGATTGGAGCAGTAACCAGAACGACAGCAGACCGGATTGCGGAAAGCCTGTATACGAATGATGTGAAAAAACTGCAGAGTGCGATTGCAGAGTATATGGACAAGTCGATCAGTTTTTACGATGCGGGCGCAGAAGGTTTTTACCATGGACTGGTACTGGGACTGATTGCATTGCTGGATCAACAGTATAAAATCACATCCAACCGGGAATTCGGAGAGGGACGGTACGATATCAGCCTGTTCCCGCGAGAACTCCGGTATCCTGGCATTCTGATGGAACTAAAATGGAAAAAGGGGATTACAGAAGACACACTGAAAAAATTAGCGAAAGAAGCATTAAACCAGATTGAAACACAGCGATACGATACAGAAATGCGGCAGGAAGGGGTTACGGAAGTCATCAAACTTGGAATCGCCTTTTCTGGAAAAAATGTAAAAATTTGGACGGTATAAAAACAGGAGAAGACAAAACAGGGGGAAGCAAAATGAAAAAATTAACAACGGCAAAGATATGGCAGTTCGCAGCAGGCCAGTTTGGATGGGCGCTGCTGTCTGGTATCATATCGAACTGGCTGGTGTACTTTTATCAGCCGGATGAAACTGCAATCAGCCAGGGACAGACGGTATTCATACCGCAGGGGCTGGTGATTTTCGGGGTTTTTACCATCATTGGAGGGATCACAGCCTTCGGAAGAATTTTTGATGCATTCACTGATCCGATGATTGCGTCCTGGTCAGATCGGTGCACTTCAAAAAACGGACGGCGGATCCCGTTCTTAAAAGGCGCGTCCCTGCCGCTGGCACTTTCCACCGTGCTGGTGTTCTGGTCACCGGTGAATGAAAACAGCTGGATCAATGCGGCATTCTTGTTTGGTATGATTCTAGCATATTACCTTTCGATCACGGCATACTGTACTCCGTACAATGCCCTGATTCCGGAACTGGGCCATACACAGCAGGAACGCCTGAATATATCCACCATCATTTCTTTCACCTTTATTGCAGGAACCGCTGTGGCCTATCTGGCACCGGCGATCTGGGGTACGCTGATTCCTTTCTTCGGAAGAGTAAATGCAATCAGGATCACTTTCACAGCCATGGCAGCGGCAGCATTCATATGCATGCTTGTGCCGGTATTCTGCATCCGGGAAAAAGATTACGTAGATACCGTTCCCTCGAAGGATTCGGCCTTTCGTTCCCTTGCAGCAACCTTTCGGAATGGAGAATTCCGGAAATTTGTAGGATCTGATATCTTTTACTGGATCGCGCTCACCATGTTCCAGACGGGCCTTCCGTTTTTCGTTACCAGTCTGCTGAAACTCCCGGAGACAATGACAACACTATATTTTGTGGGAATGACCGCACTGTCGCTTGTCTTTTACGTTCCGGTCAACAAGCTGACACCGAAACTGGGCAAGAAAAAGATGATTCTGTTTGCCTTTGCTGTTTTCAGCCTTGCATATTTTTACACAGGCTTTATGGGAAACATCCCGTTCATCCCGGAAGCCGTACAGGGCCTGATTCTGACAGTCGCGGCAGCACTTCCCATGGCGATTTTCGGTATTCTGCCGCAGGCGGTTGTCGCAGATATTGCACAGAGCGATGCGATTACCTCGGGAAGCAGCCGCGAGGGAATGTTCTACGCAGCCAGAACTTTCGCCTTCAAGCTGGGGCAGAGCCTTTCCATGCTGATCTTTACGGCGGTCTCCACCATTGGAAACGGCAGTGGAGCCGGATACCGGATTGCGGCATTCGGTGCAGCTGTATTCTGCGGCGCAGGCGGACTGATACTGATGTTTTACGATGAGAAAAAGATTAACTGCGTGATCAACGGAAAAGCATAGGTCAGTACTCAGCACGGCGGCCTTTTTTATCTCGAAATCAGCTCCTCCGCATGCTTTAATGCATCCGAAATATTTGAACAGAAATTTTCTTCCCCGACAAGCTCCACAAAGCCGGATTTTTTCATCACCTTCATCGGCTGCTCATTCACATGAGAGAAGACGATGGTGATCCCTTTCGATTCGCAGAGCTTCGTCAGATTCTGGAGTGCATTCATGGCTGTACTGTCGATCGCCGGTACGCTCCGCATCCGGAGAACGAGACATTTTGTGAAATCCTTTACCACGATGTGCTCAATCGCATCCGCCGCGCCAAAGAAGAGCGGTCCTGTGATCTCGTATACACGGATTTCCAGCGGCAGCTTCTGCAGATGTTCATCCACCGCCGGGGAATCATCGTCCACATAGACCCAGCTGTCGGCGTGCGTTTCCTCACTCATCCGCTTGATGAAAAGCAGGCAGGCCAGAACCATGCCGATCTCGATTGCGACAACGAGATCAAACACAACGGTCAGCACAAACGTAGTAAAAAGAACGATAATATCACTCTTCGGAGCCGTGCGTACAAGATGCACGAAGGTTCTCCACTGGCACATATTGTAGGCAACAAGGAACAGAATCGCGGCAATCGTCGGCATCGGAATCATGCCCGCAAACGGCATCAGCACAACAAGAACGATGACGAGCGTAATGGAATGCACCATACCCGCAACCGGTGTGCGTCCGCCGTTTTTGATATTTGCCGCCGTTCTGGCAATCGCTCCCGTAGCCGGAATACCGCCGAAAAGCGCAGAAGCAATATTTCCGGCACCCTGTGCAATCAGCTCTGTATCCGAACGATGCTTGCTGTTGATCATGCCGTCCGCAACAACACAGGAGAGAAGCGACTCAATCGCCGCAAGCACCGCGATCGTAAACGCATTTGGAATCGCCGACTGAATCAGTTTCATGTCAAAAACCGGCAGATGAAGCGTCGGAAGCGCATTGCTGATTGTGTACAGATTTCCAATCGTAGAAACGTGCAGCGGCAGAAACTGAACCATCAGAATACCGGCAATAACAGCAATCAGCGATCCCGGGATTTTCTTGAAAATCAGCGGAGACACAATCAAAATGGCAAGGCTGACCCCTCCGACAATCAGCGCATCCGGTGAAATCGTGGAAAAATTCTCCGCAAATGCCTTCAGTTTTTCCATCGTTTCAATCGGCTTTACTCCGTCAGGATACGTAACGCCGCAGAAATCCTTCAGCTGTCCGATCACGATCGTCACCGCAATACCGGAAGTAAAACCCGTTGTAATCGTATAAGGAATAAACTTGATCAGACTTCCAAAATGACAGAAGCCCATGATAATAAGGAAGACACCGGCAAGAATGGTCGCCGTCATCAGCCCCTCGAGGCCGTCCCGCGCGACAATACCGGCAACAATCGTGGCAAACGCGGCCGTCGGACCGGCAATCTGGACACAGCTTCCGCCGAGCGCGGAAATCACAAAGCCCGCCACAATCGCGGTGAAAATACCAGCCTCCGGCCCCACGCCGGAAGCAAGAGCCAGTGCAATAGAAAGAGGAAGTGCAATGATCGCAACGATGATACCGGCAGTCACATCTTTGGCAAACTGCGCGCTGTCATAGGACTTCAGAGAAGTGAGTAGCATTGGTTTGAACGAATTCATTTGAAAAGCTCGCTTTCTGTATTAGATTTGTATTACTGTTAGAACAACTTTCCAAGTATAGCATAAGAGACGGGGAGCAGGAAACCCAAAAAGGAATTGTTTGTCTTTCTATACAATCATGTTATGCATGACATTGCACACAGCAGGCAGAAAAATCCGAATGGAAAATTTTTCTGTTACTTTTTTGATTTTTTCAGTGACTTTCCTCTATGATCTATGGTACACTAATCCATGCGCGTTAAAAACGAGAATAGAATATCAAATGGAGGAAATCTCAAAATATGAGCAAAAAAAAAGGCGAAGGCCTGAAATCATTCAACAGGGGATTTAACGTGCCGGATACCTACATTATCATCTTTTTTGTGGTGGTTATCGCGGCCGTCATGACATTCCTCGTCCCGAAAGGCTATTACGAGACAGAGGATGTCACGTACCTGATGAACGGGGTAGAAAAGACCCGTACCGTCATCAAAGACGGAAGCTTCCAGTATCTGACCGATGCTGCAGGAAAACCGGTCACAGAAGGCGTTTCACTGTTCAGCGGCGACGGCGGAACCGGATTTTTCAATTACATGTATAACGGAATTATCAGCAGCTCCGCCATCGAAATCATCGCATTTCTGATGGTAGTCGGCGGCGCTTTCGGTATCATGATCCGCACCGGAGCCGTTGAAGCCGGTCTGATCGGCCTGATCCGTAAAGCAAAAGGAGCCGAAAAACTGCTGATCCCGGTCCTTTTCGTCCTGTTTTCCCTCGGCGGAGCCGTGTTCGGAATGGGAGAAGAGGCCCTTCCGTTCACCATGATCCTCTGCCCGCTGTTCGTCGCTGTCGGATATGACACCGTCATTGCCGTGCTTGTTACGTACGTGGCAACACAGATCGGCTTCGGATCTTCCTGGATGAACCCGTTTTCCGTCGGAATCGCACAGGGAATCGCCGGCGTTGACGTCTTCTCCGGCGCAGGTTTCCGTATGGTGATGTGGGTCGTATTCACCGCTCTTGGCTGCGGCATGACCATGTTCTATGCAGCGAAAGTCAAAAAGACCCCGGAAATCTCTGTTGCTTACGAAAGCGACCAGTATTTCCGTGATCAGAACGAAAAAACAGGCATCGACGAGGGCCATTCCTTCGGCATCGGCCATATCTTAGTTCTGGTAACACTGGCCGTTACCGTTGTCTGGGTCATCTGGGGCGTTATGGCAAAAGGCTATTACATGGCCGAAATCGCAACCCAGTTCTTCATCATGGGAATCGTGGCCGGTGTGATCGGTGTCATTTTCCATCTGAATGACATGAAAGTGAACGACATTGCCGTTTCCTTCAAAGACGGCGCAAAAGACCTGATCGGCGCAGCACTCGTTGTTGCGATGGCACAGGGCATCATGCAGGTGCTCGGCGGTTCCGATCCGACCACCCCGACCGTTATCAACACCATTATGTACGGCATCTCACAGGCCCTGGCCGATCTTTCCGGTGCAGCCGCAGCCGTGCTGATGTACGTGTTCCAGTCGGTCTTCAACTTTTTTGTCGTGTCCGGCTCCGGCCAGGCGGCGATCACCATGCCGATCATGGCACCGCTCGCGGACCTTCTCGGCGTATCCCGCCAGACATCCGTCCTTGCGTTCCAGCTCGGTGATGCTTTCACAAACCTGATCGTCCCGACCTCCGGCTGCCTGATCGGCTCCCTGGCGATTGCAAAGATCGAGTGGTCGAACTGGATCAAATTCATGTGGAAATTCTTAGGGATACTGATGATTGGAGCAGTCATTACGATTCTGATTGCGGTCGCCATTGGATTTTAAGAGGAGTGAGAGAAAATGATATTATTTCAGAACATAGACGTCTATGCGCCGGAATACCTCGGAAGAAAAGACGTTCTTACTGTGTATGATAAAATTGTCAAGATCGCAGATGCCGGCACGATAACGGCAGACGGCCTGCTCTCTGGCGCGGAGACCGTAGACGGAACTGGACTTGTCCTGACACCTGGCTTTGTCGACTGCCATGTTCACGTGCTCGGCGGAGGCGGCGAGGGCGGCTTTGCCAACCGCACCCCGGAGGCGACGATGGAAGGCCTGAACAAGTTCGGTGTGACAACCGTTGTCGGCTGCCTCGGAACTGACGGCATTGGCCGTGACATGTGCGCGCTCGTGGCAAAAACAAAAGGCCTCCGGGAGCAGGGCATGTCCGCCTGGTGCTACACCGGCAGCTATCAGGTTCCGGTGCGTACACTGACGGATGGAATTACGAAAGATATCATGATGATCGAAGAAATCATCGGAACCGGCGAAATCGCCATCTCGGACCACCGATCCTCACAGCCGACCTTCGAAGAATTCGCCCGACTGGCAGCAGACACGCGCCTCGGCGGCGTTCTTTCCGGGAAAGCGGGAGTGATCAATGTCCACCTTGGCGACGGTGCAAGATGTATGGAGCTGATCGAACGCGTCATCAGCGAAACCGAAATCCCGGCCAGCCAGTTCCTCCCGACCCATGTCAACCGGAACGAGAAGCTGTTCCAGAAGGCAATTGAATACGCCGTAAAGGGCGGTGCGGTCGATTTCACCGGAAATGAAGAGATCGATTACTGGGAAACTGTCTGTGATGAAGTCCGCGTGTGCAAAGGAATCCGCCGCATGCTGGATGCAGGCGTGAATCCGAAACACATCACCATCTCATCCGACGGTCAGGGCAGTCTGCCGATCTTTAATGAGAAGGGAGAATTCCTGCGGATGGGCATGGGCCAGTCGAGCTGTTTGCTGAAAGAAGTAAAAGAATGCGTGGAGAAAGCGGGAATTCCGCTGGAAACCGCAATTTCGACGATTACGGCAAACCCGGCAGAGATCCTGTCACTGAAAGGAAAAGGCAAGGTCCGGGAAGGATATGATGCGGATCTTTGCGTACTGGATCAGGGACTGGAGATTCAGGAAGTCGTTGCACGGGGGAAGACGGTGTATCGGAAATAGCATATTGGTAATATTGGGAAAAGGTCACAGCTTTGCGGAGCTGCGGCCTTTTTTGATGGGAATGCCTGCGGAAAGAATGTTTTACAATAGTATTTTGTAAGAAGGTACGATATAATGAACATATATCTTGCGACAGGGAAGGAGAAACTGCAGTGTCGGAAATAAAACTTTTTGAGGTCGGAACGGTTGTGAAAGAGCGCACCTCTTCCACGGTAGTATTGGAGAAACAACTGCAAACAACGATAGAGCAGAACATGGAGACATTTTTCGGCGTTCGTTTTCTGAAAAGTGAATATATGATCACATCCGGAAGAATGGACAGCATCGGAATTGATGAAAATAATAGCCCAGTGATTTTTGAGTATAAGAGAAGCTCGAGCGAGAACGTAATTAATCAGGGATTATTCTATCTGGATTGGCTTTTGGATCACAAAGCGGATTTCAAACTGCTTGTGATTGAAAAACTGGGTATGGAAGTAGCAGACCAGATTGATTGGTCGGTGCCTTGTGTGATTTGTATTGCAAATGATTTTACGAAATACGACGTGCATGCAGTGAATCAGATGCAGAGGAATATCAAGTTGGTGAAATATCGGAAATATGGGGAAGATCTGTTGCTGTTTGAACATCTGAACACACCGGTGGCAAAGCCAGTAACGGAAACATCAACTATTTCAACAACAAGTAGTACATACACACAGAAAACGCATTTAGAGAAGCTGGCTTCCGCAAGCAGCCATTTCAAAACATTATATACGGCGCTTTGTGACTACATCGAATCGCTGGGAGATGATCTCTTTGCGAATCAATTGAAGCTGTATCTGGCTTATAAGAAAGTACAGAATATTTTTTGCATTGAGATTTATAACAAACAGATTTTGCTCCGAATGAAGCTCGATCCAGATACTGTTGAACTGGAAGAAGGATTTACGAGAGATACCCGTGGGATCGGGCATTACGGAACCGGGGAGCTGGAAGTGTCGATTAAGACGGCAGAAGACTTTCAGAAGGCGAAGAAGCTGATTGATCGGGCGTATCAGGAGACGTTATAAAGCATGGTAAAAACTGGAAAATGATGAAAAAATTTGAATTGTAAAGTCAAATACGTTACAATTTAAAGTTAGAACAGAGAGGATGAAACGGTGAAAGAAGAAATAATACAAAACATAAATCAAGGGGTGGAAGCAGCCTATATCAATGGAAATCTTGCTTCAAATCTGGAATATAAACCGAGTTTTATATCAAACAATCCAGAAGAGGGTAAAAAAGTTATTTCTTCTATTGAAGAAGAGCTACTTCGCTGTGAACAATTCCAGATTAGTGTGGCATTTATCACAATGGGAGGAATTACGCCCCTCCTGCAGACGTTAAAAGAACTCGAGCGAAAGAGAATCCCGGGGCAAATTCTTACAACGAACTACTTAGATTTTAGTGAGCCAAGAGCGTTGGCAAAACTGAATGAATTGAAAAATATTACGCTAAAAATGTATGATGTGGAAGCTGCCAATAATGGATTTCATACCAAAGGATACATTTTCAAAAAAGAAGAGGTTTATAGAATTATCCTTGGCAGTTCCAATATGACAAGTGCAGCGCTTACCAGCAACATAGAGTGGAATACAAAGATTATATCGACCGTGCAGGGTGAAGTAGCAAGTGAGATTGTAAAAGAATTCAATTCGTTTTGGAATTCGGAGTATGCTTTGGATTTTGAAACCTTTTATGAAATTTACAAAGCACGCTACGAGATCATCAAACATCAACGAGAAGAGGCTAAAAAAGACAGGATTCCGTCTTTTGAAAAATATAAATTAAAGCCGAATTCCATGCAGGAAGAATTTATTGTTAATCTTCGAAAAATCATTGAAAAGGGTGAGAAAAGAGCATTATTGATTTCGGCTACGGGAACTGGAAAAACATATGCATCAGCATTTGCAATGCGTGAATTAGGTTTTAAGAGAGTATTATTCCTTGTTCACCGGGCACAGTTAGCCAAACAGGCCAAGAAGTCTTTTGAACGAGTGTTTAATAATTCTGTTTCTATGGGCATCGTAGGCGATGGAAAACACGAATATGGCTGTGATTTTGTATTTGCTATGGTAGAGACGCTAAATAGAGATCAACATTTGTTCCAATATGAAAAAGATGCATTTGATTGTATCATTCTCGATGAAGCACACCATAGTCCAGCGAATACCTATCAGAAAGTAATGAACTATTTTGAACCACAGTTATTTTTAGGTATGACAGCTACGCCGGATAAACGGGATGATCATATAGAAGGGCGAAATGTCTATGAACTTTTCCATCATCAAATAGCGCATGAAATTCGATTACAGAAAGCAATGGAAGAGCACTTGCTGTGTCCATTTCATTATTTTGGAATCAGTGATATTGCATTGATAGATGATAAAACATCTAAAGGAAAGAACCTTACAGAAAAAGATTTTAATCTTCTTACAAGTGAAGAACGCGTAGACCATATCATTGAGCAGGCGCAATATTATGGCTATAGCGGAGAACGTGTGAAGGGATTGATTTTCTGCAGTAGAAATAAAGAATGTGAAACCTTGTCAAACATGTTCAATGAGCGTGGTTATAGAACACTTGCACTTAGTAATGAAACGCCGCAAAAGCTTCGAGAAACAGCATTTGAACGTTTGGCTATGAAAGAAGAGGATGCAACGGAGGAATTACAGCCCTTGGACTACATTTTCTCTGTAGATATTTTGAACGAGGGAATTGATATTGTTGAAGTCAATCAAGTCATTATGCTTCGTCCAACACAGTCACCCATTGTTTTTATCCAGCAATTGGGAAGAGGCTTGCGTAAGGCGGAAGGAAAAGAATATGTAGTGATTCTGGATTTTATCGGAAATTACAATAATAATTTTATGATTCCCGTCGCTTTATCTGGGGATAATACCTACAATGCGGATGTGATTCGGAAATATGTGATCAGTGGAAATAGTACCATTCCGGGAGCATCTACTATTCATTTTGATGAAATAGCAAAAGAAAAGATTTTTCATGCGATTGATTGCATCAAACCAAGCACCTTGAAAGAATTGATGAAAGAAGGATACGTTAATTTGAAAAACCGTCTCGGAAGACGTCCAATGCTTTTGGATTTTTATGAAAATGCGGAGATGGATCCTCTTGTAATTGTTAAGGAATACAAAACTTATTATTCTTTTGCAGAACAAATGGAGAAAAAGGAGCAGCTGTTTCGGCTGTCAGAACAGGAAAAGACAACACTGGAATATTTGTCAAAGACGATATTAAGCGGTGTAAGACCAGATGAATTGGAGATTTTGCGATTATTTTTAGAAAAAAATCAAATTACATATTCTGAAGTTATCGATAATTGCAGAGAACGATATGGTTATGAGATAACAACGCAAAAGATTGATCTTGCATGCGATGTTTTGAAAGGCAAATTTGTCACAAACAGCACGGAAAGAGAGAAGTTTTACCAGATTGATATTCTGGAATCAGATGGAGAGAATCGTTTAAAGAGAATTTTAAGTTATACAGAACGCCTAGCACATAAGGATTTTTATGATCAGGTCCAGGACATTGTGGCTGTTGGTTTAGCCAGATATCAAGATAAGTACGCAAAACCATATAGAAATGGAGTGCCATTTGTACTTTATGAAAAATACTCAAGAAGAGATGTTAGTTTGCTTATGAATGCAGGCAAAGATTTGTCGTCAACAATGTATGGAATGTCGCAACTAGGAGACGATGTTTTCATTTTTGTCACGTATCATAAAGAAGAAAACATAGATGAAGAAAAAGAATATGTTGATGGAAAGCCTGATTATGCGGATGAATTCGTAGACAACGTAATTTTTAGATGGGATTCCCAAATTGATAAAAAGTTAGATGGTGCATATATGGATAAGGTTTTAAATACACCAAGAAAACATCTTTTTGTTCAAAAGACGGATGCAGAAAACAATTTTTTCTATATGGGAGAATTTGATGTCTTGGAGGCTCATGAAGCGGAAAAGAAAAATAATAGAGGCGTATTAAAACCGATTTGTAAATTAAAATTTAAAATGCAAACAGCAGTAAGAGAAGACTTATTGAGATATTTGCAGAGTGGAAAAACAATGGAGGAAAAGTAAAATGAAAACAATCAGAGTTGTTGCAGCAGTAATAAAAGCAGTAAATAAAACAGGAGAATCCATCATTTTTGCAACCCAGAGAGGTTATGGAGAATTTAAAGGCGGCTGGGAATTTCCGGGAGGAAAAATTGAAAAAGGCGAGACACCACAGGAGGCTTTGAAAAGAGAAATTATGGAGGAATTGGATACAGAAATAGAAGTGGGAGAATATATTGATACGATTGAGTATGACTATCCGGCATTTCACCTTTCTATGGATTGTTTTTGGTGTGAAGTTTTAAATGGAGATCTCGTATTGAAAGAACACGAAGCGGCAAAGTGGTTGACGAAAGAAAAACTGAACGAAGTAGAATGGTTACCTGCAGATATTACATTGATAGAGGAAATTAGAAAAGGAATGTAGGAACAGAAAATTAGGACATATTTCACGAAAAGTGCTGTCGAGTAGAAAAATGAGTGAGGGTGGAAAGAAACTATGACCTTGGAGCAAACAAAAAAATTTACAGAGCAGGACGAAAATACACTGCAATATTATAATCAAAATGCGACTAAATTTATTGAAAATACAAAGAGTGTTGAGTTCCATTCCGTACAGGATAAGTTTCTTTCCTACCTTTCGGACGGCTCTTATATTTTGGATTTTGGCTGTGGATCCGGACGCGATAGTAAATATTTTCTGGAAAAAGGTTATCGTGTCGACGCGGTAGATGGATCGGAAGAAATTTGTAAAATTACCAGAGAATATGTCAAAATTGAAGTGAAAACAATGTTATTTTCGGAACTTTCGTTCGTAAATAAGTATGAGGGGATATGGGCGTGTTCTTCTATCTTACATCTTTCGAAAGACGAATTACAAGATGTTCTATATAAAATGATGCGTGCCCTAAAGAAAGAAGGATATATTTATACTTCCTTCAAGTATGGAGAATATGCTGGATATCGTGAAGAACGATATTATACCGATTTTACAGAAAATTCTTTTGCGGCATTTATAAAAGACTTTTCAGAAATAAAGATAGTAGAATACTGGATATCGAAAGATGTCCGTCCGGGTAGGAGGGAGGAAAAGTGGTTGAATTTGATACTTCAAAAATCGGATATAGTTTGAAACTGGATGGGAAATATTACAATACATTAGATATTGAAGGGTTTTCACACATGATGAAAGATCCATCCTATTGTTACAAGTTTTATTGGTTGGAAGCGATTGTCCAGCTTATTGCGGAAGGCGTAAAAGAAACCACTTTTGATGCGGTGATCGATGAAATGATTTGCAATGCATGGTACTCGGTCCGCGAGTTTCACATCCATCTGAGCGGAATGCCAATCGATGGACAAGTAAAAGATGGATTGGAGAGAGCTGTAAGTAAATTATCAGAACTCAGCAATCTGCCTGCAAATGCATCCAAGGTAGAAATTAAAAATGCGATTAAAAAGTATGCACTGGAATTGAAAACATCAAAAGAGCAGCTCACCAATATGGTTCCGTACAGAGCTCTTGCAGGATTTTTTGATAGAGCGGAAGAACCAGCAGATTGGGGAAGCGTACGGCGAATGACGGAATATATTGAGAGAATTAATGAGCACGTTGTGATATTACCGTATACACTGGGAACAGGGAGTAAGCTCAAAAAAGAAATATATTTTCAGCCATCTTGGATAAAGATGATTCAGGATAACACGGTATCGATTCTTGGATGGATTCAATACGAAAAAGTCAAATGGTTGCAAAATAATAATCCAGAAGTTCCAGGTCTTGTATATAAACTGGCGCCGATGGATGAGAAAATGCGGAAATTGAATCATGTGCGGAAACTATGGGAGGGTATTCTGGAACTGACGGAAGTCAGAGACGTGTTTACCGGAGAAGTTGTCGCGCCAAAAGCATATGATGTAGATCACTTTATTCCATGGTCGTTTGTCATGAACGATGAACTTTGGAATTTGATGCCGATGGATTCTTCCTTGAATTCGGCGAAAAGTAATAAGCTTCCGAAATGGGATCCGTTTTTTGAAAGATTTGCTGAGAATCAGTATTTGCTGTATGGGTTTATTCATGAAAAGCCGGGAATACATAAATTGTTTGAAGGATGCTATCGAGATAATTTACATTCTATCTGGGCTGGAAGAGAACTGTATTGCAAGGGAAATTCACGGGAGCAGTTTTATAATATTTTACAGAAGAATATGCAACCGGTGTATGATTCGGCGAGACGGCAGGGGTATGAGGTTTGGAATAGAGGGACGTGAATGGGAAAATCCTTAAAAGAATGGTGTATGGAACATGAGCGACAAGATATTTTGGCTCGATGGGATAAAGAAAATATAGAAGAGCTCCCTAATTTGCCGTGTGCTAGTGAAAAAGAGTAAATTGGATTGGTGAACTTATAAAATAGCATTGAGGTGAGTAGCCATCACAGTGATAGCTGTCTCTTTTATAAATATTGAAAAAATAATAAAAAAGTGCGAAATTATCAAGAATTTTAGAAGCATTATGGTATAATATAAGAATATGATAACTTTTTTGATGTCCATGGAAAATGGTTTTATCTGAACACAAAGAGTATTCAAATTAAAAGACAAGAACGAAAAATGTAGGAGGAATACACATGGCTTCGGCATCACTAACACATGTTTGTAGATGGTCAGAAAATGGTTGGAAGCGAATTACAGCAGAGCAAGCTGCAAAATTGCATCCAGGAGGAACTGTATCTGCACATAGTGGGTTATTCATGTGTGAACTTTGCGGACAGTATGTCATTCTTACCAATGGAAGTGTCAATAAACGAAGGAAGCGGACAGGGTTCTGTCTGTTCGCCTGTAATCTCCTGCGTTTACATGCATTATGTCCTGGTATGGTGGTTCAAAGAAGTGATTACACCGAAATTGAAAGGATATGCAGGCCTCGTGGTTTATGCTGATGACTTTGTAGTAACATTCCAATATAAAACAGATGCAGAATGGTTCTATGAACACTTGAAGCATAGAATGGGATACTTTGGATTAAGCCTTGAGGAAGAAAAGAGCCGTCTGATTGAGCTTGGGCGTTATGCGAAAGCAAGATGTCGGAAATGCGGAAAGAAACCAGAGACCTTTACTTTCCTGGGTTTTACACACTACTGTTCGCAGAGCAGGAATGGTAGATTCAGGGTAAAGAGGAAAACCAGTAAGAAGAAATTTGCAAAGAAATGCAGGGAAATAAATCTGCTGTTAGCAAGAATGAGGACATGCAGTCTGAAGGAGATTATAACAAAACTCAATCAGATACTGACTGGTTATTACCATTACTATGGAATCACTGACAATTCAAAGAGTATAACGGCATTCCGATATAATGTTATGAAAAGCCTGTTTTACTGTTTAAATCGGAGAAGCCAGAAGAAAAGCTATAACTGGAGAGGATTTCTGAATATGCTGGATAACAGCTATCCTCTGGTGAGAACGCGGATCTATGTCAGCGTATACGAAGGATAATGTGAACGATTCGTTTCGCAAAGAGCCGGATGCGGGAAAGCCGCACGTCCGGATTCTGTGAGGGGCGCACGACCGTAAGGGGTGCGTCTACTCGACCGATTTTGATCGTTGGCGAGAAGCTTATTGTTTTAGTATAGAAATACTAAGGGAGAAATCAATTGGGTAACATAAATCGCATTCAAAATGCAATCATGCAATTGGAGGGTGGAGCCTTTCAAAAATTGTTTGATGCGTATCTTTATAAAAAATATAAATTTAATAATATTCAAACGTTAGGAGTCCAAACTGGAACTAATAAACCAACAAAGGGTACACCTGATTCCTATGTTTTTACTGATGATGAAAAATATATCTTAATAAATTATGGAACTGTAAGTTCAAAGTCAGTAGAGAAAATACGTGCGGACATTTTATCATGCTTTGATGAAGCGAAATTATCATTACCGAAAGAAAAAATAAAAAAGATAATTTGTGGTCATTGCTCTACGAATATTCACATAGAACAATTCAATAGTATTATGGAAGCCATTGATGGCGTTGAAATTGAACTTATCGGAATAGATACACTTTCATATGATCTGGCATTATTTTATCCACATATTGCAAGAGACGAACTGGGAGTTGCAATTGATACAAATCAGTTTTTTGGGGTGGAAGATTTTGTTAAGGCATATGATGCAAATGGGATAAATGCACCCATTGGTTGTGATTTTCTTCACCGAGAGTCAGAGATTACGGAGATATGTGCTAGTATACTTAATAATAAAGTGACCATATTGACAGGGCCGTCAGGAATCGGAAAAACAAGATTGTCCTTAGAAGTGTGTAGACAACAAGATAATGGAAAAACAAAAGTTTTCTGCGTTAAAAGTAATGGAAATTTATTATATGAAGATATAAAATATTATATTTCTGATCCCGGAAGATATTTACTTTTCTTTGACGATGCTAATATGGTTGTAAGCTTAGATAATGTATTTGATACTATTTTAACGTTGCCAATTGAATTTGATGTCAAGATACTTATTTCAGTAAGAGATTATGCCAAGGAGAGGGTAATAAATGCTGCATCGAAATATACATTACCTAGTATTATCGAAATTGGATGTTTTAAGGATGAGGAAATCAAAGATGTTTTGAAGGCTGATTTAGGAATAGTGAATTCGGATTATCTTAAAAAGATTGCTGAGATTGCCAATGGAAATATAAGACTTGCTTTTCTTGCAGGCATGAGATCAATGGATGACGGATATCAGGCAATATGTAATGTGGAGGATATTTTTAAAAATTATTATGGAAGAATTATCGATGAAGCTAAACTGACAAAAGAAGATATTCTTATACTGTTTTTCATCTCTATAGCCGGTCCGGTAAAAAATAATGAAAATCAGTTGTATAGTGATATGAAAGATTTGTATGGTAAGAAAATTGCTGAGGACGATATAATTGAGAAGCTGTATTCTCTGGAATTGATAGATTGGTTTAAAAATGAAATAACAAAAATTGCAGACCAGAGTTTTGGCAATTATATACTGTACTATGTGTTGTTTGAGAAAAGATGGATAAGTGTAGAAAACTTGATATCGATAGGATTTCCTGCATTCCGGAATAAAATTGTATATGCATTGAATACGTTGATAAAAATATTTAATTCGGAAGAATGTGCAAAATATATTGAAGATTCAATAATTGCTGCTTGGGATAATGCACCTATGGAACAGGATATGGAGTATCTTGAGGCATTTTATCAGGTTAATCCTGATAAGGCTTTATCTATCATCAAGAATCAGATTGATCAAGAAACAAATGTTGACTTTGACTTACATGTTTTTGACATTAATGCTAAGAAAAATTATCACAATATTACGACTAAAGTAATAGAAATATTGGGGGGTTATAAATATACAGAGAATTTCGAAGATGCAGTTGATCTTTTGATGTTGTATTTTGAAAAAAGACCAGACTTGATAATGGATTTTTATTTTGTGCTAAGTGATAAGTTCCTATATGATAAGTATTCAGGTAGAAATAAATATAACCATGAAATGCGCTTGATGGATAAGTTGTGGTGTTATGCAGAGGAAGGGAAAAATTATAACAACAGTCTACTGTATTTACAGATTGTCGAATGCGCATTAAAAACAGAAATCTCTTTCACTGAAGAGATTAGAAATAGCAGATCATGTAGTTTTGTAAGGATGACACTTGGGCTCACTGATGAATTAGCCGATATACGAACTCATATATGGAAGAATCTGTCTATTTTACGTAAAAATGAAGAGTATCGCAACGCTATTAATAATATTCTTTCAGAAGTTCATTTTAATGGATTAAACGATGAGGATTCTAAGAATTATCTACAAGCAGATTTTGATGCGATATATGAATATATAATTGATAAGAATACACTAGATTTTTGGGATGCCAAAATTATTGCAAGATATAAAGAGATAGCAGAGCAAATTGGCATAAGGCCAGATTATCGTTATCTGATTGCCGAACGAAATCCAGAATTCAGAATTTATAGAATACTGACTCGTGAGTGCTTCAATGGCAAAACCATAGAGGAAGATGAGAGACTACGTAAAGAGACTATTTCAAAAGAAATATGTGAGTATGATCTGAAAGACTTTCAAAAATTATTTTGCTCTTGCAAATTCCTGGAAAAGACAGTCTATGATAGAGATCAATGGTCCTTAGATACGGGATTAGATTGTGTTTTTGAAATCATAGAGACTGATACCGAGCTATATTTAAAAGTACTTAAAGAATATTTTAATGCAAATGCACCATTCAGACTGAATGGATATCGTCAAATAAAATATTTGCTTGGTCATATTGGATATGAATCTACGTATTGTTTTGTAAATAACAATGTGCTTAATAAAAAAGATGCGTGGCTTTCATTTATTTGGGAGTGTGTGTCGGAAGAAGATATGAATGAGAAAATTGTTAATGACTACAAGACTTTTGTGATAAATAATTTGGCAAGCACAAAGCCAGTGATTCCTACAGTACAAGTTGTGGCTCGTTATGGTGAACGAGATAGTGAACTTAAAACATCAGTAATAAAGGCAGTATTGGCGAATTCAAAACTGTCAGCAAACTTTTTGGGTTATGCGTATGATGAGAATGATGTTGAGAAAATTATTGATTTTTTTCGAAATGATATGAGTGCATTAGCAAGCATTTATATGAATGCGATAGAAACGGATTGTCACATTGATTACAGAGGAAAACTTTTTGCAAAGATATTTGAAAAGCAGCCCACAGTTTGGAAAGAATATGTTGATTGGGTTAAATCTAAAGATAATATGCGTGAAGATTGGAATGAATCCGAAATTTTTGAATTAATATGGGAGAGTGATAAATGGCGTGAATGTGTGGCATACGCGTTTAATGTCCTTGTAGATGATGAAAGAGTGTTTTATATAAAAAAACCAGCTAGGTTACTGTTTGCTGAGACAACTGATGCAACCATATTAGAACGAAAGAAGAGTTGGCTGATTGAGAAATTGCAAGAAAACAGTTTAGAAATTGAAAAGTGTAAAAAACTTATTGATGTGGTTATAAATGTCCTGCCGGATTGGAAATTGGAATATATTCTTGAATTTCTAAAGATGAATAAGAAGCCAGAAGATTTTAAGAAAATACCTTTATTTTCCTCATCTTATTCCTGGTCAGGAAGTGAGGTCCCGTTAATTATGAAGAAAATAAACTTCTTAAAATTGCTGAAGGATAATCTTAAAGGAATTAATTATATTGAACACAGAAAATATATTGAAGAATACTGTATGGATCTTGAGAAGTATAAAGAGAAAGTAGAATTACAAGAATATCTTGAAAATGCTGATTATGCATAAAGAAAGAGGAAGTGTTCGAGAATTTCTTAGAACGTGTGGAACAATTGGTCTGAAATTTCTGTGTGGAGGTGAATGAACTATGTTTAAGAGAGTATTTACACAACCAACAGCGCAGGAAATAGAAGAGAAAGAAAATGTATAAAGAGGCCGCGTGTCCCTTGGAATTGATCTTATGGGATTTGATGACTAGTGAAAAAAATAAAAGAAGTAAATACCATTTTGACTCCAGAGGGGAACACTACAATCTGCAACAGGTACCTGACCCCGCGAGCACAGGAAATGCATCAGATCATTTCTGGACACTTGAGAAGCGCATCAGGCAGGATAAGAAAAATCCGGGAGTTCTGATTGAAATTCGGAAATCCACGGCAATTTAGGACATTGCATATTTGGTTGGAGATGGAGTTATCACAATGGATGAGCTTGAAGGATTCGGCGAGGAATTGATTGATGCAGTAAAGCTGATTCTATAGCACTCCCAAAAAAATACTGCACACTCTTGACAACTCAATTAAACCAATAACTATTATAAATGAGACAAGGAGTAACATACATTGCCAAAATTAATTATCAACAAACTCGGTCCTGTTGAGACCTGTGAACTGGAGTGTTCCCAATTTATGAACTTTACGGGTTTTCAGGCATCTGGAAAGAGTACAATTGCCAAAGCAATTTATTATTTTAGAACAATTAAAGATGATATCATCGAGCTTGCAAAATCGCAGGCATTGGATGCGACACCTGTATATGGAGCGAAAAGTACTCTTAGTATAGAACATGGAATTACTTTGAGAAAAGCTCTTGAAAATTATTTGCGTGAAAAATTTTTAAGAACCTTTGGATCATCATGGGGCATGCCAAACGACATGTACATGGAATATCATTTTACTAAGACATGCTATGTTAAGATTTCTTTGGAAAATGATAGCAGATATTCTACACCAAACTACATTTGGATCACGATGAGTAATGAACTGATTCGTTTTTTGAAAGCAAATAACCATACACTTTCTGTAACACCATTGGGAATCTCTGAAGAGGATCTGAGGATTTTTAAAAAGAATTTATATGAGATTTTTGAGGATTCTTGTTCTGTCGTCTATATTCCGGCAGGACGCAGTATGATTACGCTGCTTTCTCAGCAATTGAGTTATATTTATGCCACAATGGATGATATGCAGAAAAGATCTTTGGATACCTGCACAAAAGATTACCTGGAGAGGATACTTCGATTAAAACCAGAATTTTCAGAGGGGCTACAGGGCTTAGCTTATTCATCGGGGCGTTCTGGATTGTCACCGCGACTTGTGGTGCAGGCACTGGATTTAACTCAGAAAATACTGCGTGGAACTTACCGTTATAGCAATGGAGAAGAACAGATTGTTTTAGAGGATGGGAAATATGTAAAGATAAACTTTTCGTCTTCGGGGCAGCAGGAATGTGTCTGGATTTTGAATCTATTGTTTTACTACTTAGTTCAACAAAAAGAAATTCTATTTATTATTGAAGAGCCGGAGTCACATTTGTTTCCGGAATCACAGAAATATATTACGGAATTGATTGCATTAGTCAATAACTGCGGACATTCGATTGTACTGACAACACATAGCCCGTATGTATTGGGAACGTTAAATAATTTATTATATGCAAAAACGATTTCGCCACAGGCGAGAAAAGAAGCAAACAAAATTATTCGGGAATCTTTATGGCTGGATTATAATGCATTTGATTCTTGGTTTGTAAAAAATGGAACAATTGAAAATTGTATGGATGCAGATATTCATATGATTCAAAATGAAAAAATTGACGAAATCTCTAAAGTAATTAATGAAGATTTTGAACGATTGCTGGAACTACAGACTACCAATGAAGAAAGTGTGGTGTTCTAATGCCGTTAAACGGATTTATATCTTTATGTGGCAAAAATGCGAAACAGATTGTTTCTCGAGATAAAGGGAATCCACAATATCATAAAGCAAATAATGTTTCAAATTCGGAAGTAACACATTATCAGATAGACGGAAAAGTAATTAAGACAGGTGATAGATGTGATTATCTTCTTATGAACGAAACCTCCAAGACAGCATATTTGATTGAATTAAAAGGATCGGATCTTGTGAAGGCTGCCAGTCAACTAGAGGCAACGGAAAATGCTTTGCGGTCTCAGCTAGTGGAATATCAATTGCAATACCGAATTGTTGCGAATAAATGTAAAACACAGGAAATACATTCCAGTGCGTATAGGAAATATCAGATACGATGGAAGAGTCGGTTACTACAGAAAACGGGATATATTGAAGAGAAAATCTAGAAAATAGAAAAAAAGAAATTTGTAAAGTTGGATCTTCTTACAGTCGTATTCCATAAAGACGTGAGTTGAAATAAGTATGAACTGATCTGTAAAGTATGGAATCAAGTCGCTTTAAGTGAAGGTGTGATTATCTCGGAAATGTGATAGGGTGAGAAGGTACTGGTTATTGAGGATTAATGACACAGTTGTTATAGTGCTTTATTGCGAAAGGGATAATCCGAAGAATTAAATATAATTTTGGAGCTAGAAGGGAACATTACAATGAACATACAAATATTCGGAACTAAGAAATGCAACGACACAAAGAAAGCCGAGCGTTTTTTCAAAGAGCGCGGCATCAAGTATCAGTTTGTAGATATGAAGGAAAAAGGCATGAGCAAAGGAGAATTTAATTCTGTAGCTCAGGCAAATGGTGGACTGGAAAATATGATTAATTGGGATGGCAAAGACAAGGATTTATTAGCTTTGATTAAATACATTGCTGATGAGGATAAGCTTCAGAAAGTGATGGAAAATCCATCTGTAATTAAGACACCAGTGGTCAGAAATGGAAAACTTTCTACGCTCGGTTATCAGCCGGAGATATGGAAGAAGTGGCAATAGAAAAGCTGGGAGGAAACATGAAAGAATGACTTATTATGATCAAGAAAACCAGTTTTTACGCCAGCGGCTGCAGAAAGAAATCCCAATTTTGACAGCATTAATTCAGAATTTATATCAGGAACTGGACCGGAAATTTCATTTGAATGGAGCAAAAATACCGGTAACATTTGGATTTGAGACCGATTCTCTGGGATCCTATACAAGGCAGAGTGCTCATGAAAAGGAACATTTTCATTTTTCCCTGCTCTTTGTTGCGTATGGAGTCAACAATCCGTTGTCAAAAGAGGACCGTATCGATTTATTCAAGCATGAATATGCGCATTACATGCAGTACAATATGCGGATACCTGAGAAGTATAAATGGCAGGCTGGAACACATGGAAGTGCGTGGAAATATTGTTGTTCTCTTATAGGTGCAGCACCGACACCTTATTATAAGGCAGGAGAGGCGCTGTTGGATCATAACTATGATAAAGTATTAAAAAGCCGGATTCATGATAAGACAGTGCCGATTCGAGATACGTATCAGCGCCAGCAGAAAGCACAGAAGCAGAAGGATGAAGTTGTTCAATATAAAATTGGAGACAATGTCACACATCCGAAATTCGGAGATGGAATCGTAGAAAAGATTAATCTGAGATCAGGCGGGGTGCATCTTCATATTCGGTTTAATGGTGAGGTGAAATGTATTGATCAGAAGTGGTTGATGAGGAGGAAATATACATAGGTTTATAAAAATTTCAGAAAGACAACATGGCAAAGATACTACAAATTATTATAGTAAAAATAAAGGAGGAACCTAGCTATGGACATATCTGATTTTATAGGAGCTGCAAAAACCTTTCACGTTCTTGGAATAAAGGTCACAAAAGATGGCGACCTCATAAATGAATGGTACAGCGAACCCGAATGCCGTAGAAATATCTATTCTGCAACGAAGAGCTTCACATCCTGTGCAGTTGGTTTTGCTGTCCAGGAAGGATTACTGTCTTTAGATGAAAAACTGACGGATGCCTTTCCCGAAGATTTACCCGATGTGATCGATGATAATCTGAAAATGGCAACGGTTCGAGACCTGCTTACGATGTGTTTAGGACAGGAACAGGGCAGCCTTATGGGAGAACAGCGGCCATTATACCAGGAGGATGACTGGGTAAAAATGTCTTTGGCGATTCCGTTTCAATATAAGCCAGGTACACATTTTGTATATAATAATGTTGGTCCCTACCTGGCAGGCATTCTTGTACAGAGACGTTCCGGATGCGATCTGGTCTCTTATCTTACACCAAGGCTTTTTAAACATCTTGGAATCAAGCGGCCGACATGGGAGACAGATCCTCTTGGAAACAGTTTTGGCGCAGGTGGATTGTTCCTTACACTTTCTGAACTTCATAAATTCGGATTGTTTTACCTGAATAAGGGAAAATGGAATGGAAAACAGATTTTATCCGAAAAATGGATAGAAGAAAGTACAGCAGCATCCGATACAGACAATTATGGTTATCTTTTCTGGAGAGGAGAATACAATTCCTACCGGGCGGATGGAAAATATTCTCAGATTTCTATGATCCTTCCGGACAAGAATGCGGTTATTTCGATGGTCGCAGAATGCCGGAACGGGGAAGAACTTATGAGTGCTTTGTATGATTTGGTATGTGCAAAGTTATAGATTATTATTGCATAATTGTGAAAAAGGAAAGACCAAAAGAGCTCAAACAGCTCGTCTATATAAGATAGATGGGCTGGATTCCGAAGCTGATGAAGGTGCTGGAATTGATCTTGGAAGAAGGAAAATAATTGCCGATCCTCCGTTCCTGTGCTGAAATGATTCCGGCAAAAGATACAGGATTATGGATAAATTATATTTGATTGGAGATGGAGAAATGTTATTTATATGTTACCCAAAATGCTCAACCTGCCAGAAAGCGAAAAAATGGTTAGATGCACAGAAAATAGAATATACCGAGCGCAACATCGTGGATGTGAATCCAACCTGCGGTGAGTTAAAGGAATGGTATTCTAAGAGCGGCTTTCCACTTAAAAAGTTCTTTAATACCAGCGGCCTTCTTTATAAAGAAATGAAACTGAAGGACAAACTTCCTGCCATGAGCGAAGAGGAACAGCTGCAGCTTCTTGCCACGAATGGTATGCTGGTGAAACGCCCGCTGCTGATCGATGGTGATACCGTGCTGATCGGCTTTAAGGAAGCAGAATGGTCTGAAAAGCTGGGATGATTGGAGAAAGATTGGGAGTCAGATGAACGGATAGAGTAAATTCATTGCCGCATTTTCCCTTCTGTGCTAAAATGGTTTCCGGTATGAAAATTTAAGCAAAGAGAGGAACATGAAAATGAACGAAAAACGTACCGGCCTGTTCGAGAATGGCCTGATCTGGTTTGGGGCAGGTGTCTCGATTGCCGAAATCCTGACCGGAACATACCTTGCACCGCTCGGCATGGGAAAAGGTCTGGCAGCGATTCTTATCGGCCATATCATCGGATGCCTGATGCTGTTTCTGGCGGGCGTGATCGGCGGAAGGGTCAGAAAAAGTGCCATGGAAACCGTAAAAATGAGTTTTGGACAGAAGGGAAGCATCCTTTTTGCTGTCCTGAATGTATTGCAGCTCGTTGGCTGGACCGCCATCATGATCTATGACGGAGCGCTCGCCGCAGACGGCGTAATGCATACGGGCAGATGGATCTGGTGCCTTGTGATCGGAGTCCTGATTATTCTCTGGATTGTGATCGGAATCACGAATCTTGGTAAAATCAACACGGTTGCCATGGCAGCATTATTTCTGCTTAGCCTGATCCTGAGCAAGGTCATCTTTGCCGGAGGCGGAGCAGGAGCACCATCGGATGACAGTATGACATTCGGTGCAGCAGTAGAACTTGCGGTTGCGATGCCGTTATCCTGGCTGCCGCTGATCAGCGATTACACAAGAGAAGCAAAAGAACCGGTCAAAGCAACGGCCATCAGCGCGGTTGTCTATGGAATCGTCAGCTGCTGGATGTATGTGATTGGAATGGGAGCAGCGATCATCACCGGAGAATATGACATCGCGCAGATCATGCTGAAGGCAGGCCTTGGCATTGCGGGCCTTCTGATTATTGTATTTTCAACAGTAACAACGACATTTCTGGATGCCTACTCCGCAGGAATTTCCAGCGAGACCGTCGTAAGCAAATGGAATGGAAAGCATGTGGCCATCGTTGTCACCGTCATTGGAACCATCGCAGCGATTGTATATCCGATGGATAACATCACAGATTTCCTCTATCTGATCGGCTCGGTCTTTGCACCGATGATCGCAATCCAGATTGCCGACTTTTTCCTGCTGAAACGGGACAAGAGCAGCCTGGCCGTACATATTCCGAATCTGATCATCTGGGTGATTGGATTTGTGGTATACCGAATTCTGATGAACATCGACATGCCGCTGGGAAACACTCTGCCGGATATGGTGATTACGATTGTAATCTGCCTGATCGTTGGAAAATTTGTTTCATAAAAAGTGAATAAAAATATCAGATGACTGTTCTGCCTGCATTTGAGCAGGCGGGGCAGTCATTTTGTGTGCCGAGCATGGCACTAATCTTGCTGGTGCAAGTCCAGTCACGGGTATTTACCGCCAAGTGTAGCGAATCACAAGTCGGTATCAGTAACGGTATGGATGGAGGAAGTGGTGTAGCAAAGTTCTTGAGCCTATGAACAGAAACTTGATCAGGCGATTAGGTGGGTGAGATTGCAAATCAAATCGAAGCCCAAATGGTAAACGTAAACCGAATATGTAGTAGCAATAATTCATACCTTTTTAGCTGTATTTTGTATCGTAAACAGAAAGAAAATGCACTATAATCCAAGGCAATGAAAGTACTTAAAAAAGTAGTTTCGTTGCCTTGGTTCCATTTTTAGAAAGAATAATATTTAGGTGGGAAAATTCCCAGGCGCTGTGTGGAGTTTTCTGTAAGAAGCCGGGGACAGACCGCACTGTTTCTTGAAAAAGTAAGAAAAGTGGTGAGGGTCTAAGAACCCAAGCTGTGTGGAGATGGCAGAAACAGGAAGAGTGGTGCGGCTTAGCATGGACTGGGCCAGCTTGCACTTCTGGGACAGGTAATACTGGTAGGGAGCAACATGATATACCTCCTGGAACAGGTGGATGAGCCTGGAGCGGGACAGGGAAACGGTATCTGCCAGATGATCCAAGGACAGACTTTCTGTTAAGTGCATATCGATATAATTGCGGATCGCCAGTGCAGTAGGATTGATGGGAACTTTGTTTGCCAGAAAATCCGCCAGCTCCTGAATATATTGATGGAGCAGTACAGCCAGCTTGTCAGCAGAGTGTACAGGGTCGGCGGTAAAGGCATCAAGGATCCGGGTCAGAGGTGTTTCGTTATGGAAGCGGGGGATCAGGGTGACACCGTCTAAGCCGTAATCGGAGAGAAGATGCTGTACCAGACTGCCGCTGACATTGAACCAGATCTTGGTCCAGGGATCAACTTTGTCTGAATAGTAGTGGTGGTAGGTGCCTGCAGTAAGGATATAGGCATCTCCGGCATTTACAGTGAGGATACTGCCGTTTCGCTCGATATGTCCACGGCCGCTTAAAACGTATTCAAACACACACAGGGGTCTGCGATAAACCAGGATCTCATAGGCAGGATCCGGGTAAGTGATACCGGCCATGATGGGAGAAAAGCTTTCCGCGGTAGGGCCGGTGTAGACCGTGTATTTTTCAATCTGTGTACGTGTAATTTCCTGAGGCATGGTGGTTCCTCCATTTTTTGAAAGCAAATTGCAATAATGTAATAACAGCATTGTAGTAAAAAGGAGCAAGCCTGTCAACTATGGCTTTCACCATATAAAATAAAAATGAAATCAACCCAAATAAATGATCACAGGAGGACAAAATTATGACACAAATACCCAGACCGGAGCATCCCCAGCCCCAGATGAAGAGGGAGCATTGGAAAAACCTGAATGGAGAATGGGATTTTTCCTTTGACTTTGGATGCAGCGGCATAGATCAGAAATGGCAGGAAGGAAAGACAGATTGGGAGAAGAAGATCCTGGTGCCCTTCTGCCCGGAAAGTGATCTGAGCGGAATCGGCTATAAGGACTTTATCCCCGGCGTATGGTATCACCGTACCATCACATTGACAGGGGAGGAGCTGAAGGGAGATCTTCTCTTACACTTCGGCGCAGTGGACTATGATGCAAGAGTATGGATCAATGGAGTAGAGGCAGGCAGACACCAGGGCGGTTATGTTTCCTTTACGTTTAATATTACAAAGCTTGTAAAGGAAGGAGAAAATGACATTACGCTTTTTGCAGCAGATGATGTGAGAGGCGGAAAGCAGCCCAAGGGAAAGCAGAGTCATTTCTTCTACTCCAGAGGCTGTGATTATACCAGAACGACAGGTATCTGGCAGACGGTATGGCTTGAGTGGGTACCGGAAAGCTACATTGAAAAAGTGCAATATTATCCAAACCTGGCAGAGGCAACTCTGGGAATTAAGGCGGTAGTAAAGGGGCAGGGCACACTGGAAGCAAAGGCCTTTTATGGGGGAGAGCCCTGTGGCAGCGTAAGCGCAAAGTCAGAGGGCGGCACCGTTACCATGACACTTCCTTTGTCCCGTCTGGAAAAGTGGGAGCCGGGTCATGGCAGACTGTATGACCTTACATTAACCTATGGAGAAGATAAGGTAGAAAGCTACTTTGGTATGCGTGAGGTAAGACTGGATGGAGAGAAATTCCTCATCAACGATAAGAGCGTGTTCCAAAGACTGGTGCTGGATCAGGGCTTCTATCCGGATGGCATTTACACAGCGCCTACAGAGGAAGCGCTTGTCAAGGATGTGGAACTGTCCATGGCTGCAGGCTTCAACGGCGCAAGACTCCATCAGAAGGTATTTGAGCCTCTGTTCTTGTATCACTGCGATAAAGCAGGCTATCTGGTATGGGGCGAGCAGGGCTGTTGGGGACTGGATTACAGCGATCCCGCAGCATTAAAATATTTCCTGCCTGAGTGGATGGAAGCCTTGGAGAGAGACTTCAACCATCCCGCCATCATCGGATGGTGTCCATTTAATGAGACATGGGATTATGAGGGAAGAAGGCAGGATGACAGCTTACTGGCCAATGTGTATAAGATGACAAAGCTGTATGACACCACCAGACCCTGCATTGATACCAGCGGAAATTATCATGTGGTGACGGACATCTATGACTTACACAATTATGAGCAGGATCCGGCAAAGTTTGCAGCAACCTACGAGTCCTTTAAACAGGGAGGTGATTTGGAAGATAATCATGGCTACAGGCAGACACCTGTAAAGGGTATCCCTACCTTCATCAGTGAGTATGGCGGTATCAAGTGGGACGAGGAAGGTGTTGAAAAGGATGGCTGGGGCTATGGTGCAGGTCCTGCTACCAAGGAGGAATTCCTGAACCGATATAAGGGACTGACCGATGCCCTTTTGGACAATCCCCATATGTTTGCCTTCTGCTATACTCAGCTGTATGATGTGGAGCAGGAATTAAACGGTCTGTATACCTATGAACGTAAACCCAAGTTTGATATGGATGTGATAAAGGCAATCAATGCCCGTAAGGCAGCAATCGAGGATTAAAAGCATCCCGCAGAGTATAAAAGAAAGCGTGTGAGAGACATTGGGGTCTGACCCTCTTATACTTAAATGATATGAAAGTGAATGATATTGCTGTTTCTTTTAAAAACGGTGCGAAAGACCTGATTGGTGCAGCACTCGTTGTTGCCATGGCGCAGGGCATCATGCAGGTGCTTGGAGGCTCCGATCCGACGACACCGACGGTGATTAATACCATTATGTACGGAATCTCCAACGCGCTTTCCGGTCTTTCCGGTGCAGCCGCAGCGGTTATTATGTATCTCTTCCAGTCTGTTTTCAACTTCTTTGTTGTATCCGGCTCCGGCCAGGCTGCAATTACGATGCCGATTATGGCTCCGCTGGCAGATCTTTTGGGTGTTTCTCGTCAGACATCTGTTCTGGCATTCCAGCTTGGAGATGCTTTCACGAACTTAATCGTTCCAACCTCCGGCTGTCTGATCGGTTCTCTGGCCATCGCGAAAATCGAATGGTCCAGTTGGATTAAATTTATGTGGAAATTCCTTGGCATTCCGATGATCGGCGCGATTATCACGATTCTGATTGCGGTTGGAATTGGATTCTAAAGAGAACTTCTAATAGAAGAAAAAGAGATGCATTGAGGTCTGTAGGAAATGATGCATCTGAAACAGAAAGAAAATAAAAACAGGTTGCTTTTACGCAGAGAGAATCGGTAGCCCCTGAAACCAGAAAATATATGGTTACGGGGACTGGCCAGAAGGCGTGAGAGCAATCTGTTTTTTTATAAAATTGAAAAAAAGTACAAAAGAATACAGAAATAATATGAAATGGAAGAATTAAAAAATATTTGTCAAAATAATCTGGGTATGTGTTATCATATATCTAAGATTTTGCGGTATGAAGTTTCGAGAGCGTGTTTGAAAAACAGAAACCAGATTAAGGGAAGGATATGAAAAGGTATCCATAAACCGGTTTGTATCAGTTGCACAAATAACGGAGGAAAACGAATGAGAAATGAGGAATATCCAGTTAACAGAGAATGGAAGCAAAAAGCATTTAGTATGCCGAAATTACCCGGTGGGGACGATGGTCTGGAAAAAACATTGTATACGATTTTACAAATGGTAAAGGAGGGACAATCGCCAAATACGGTTCCTGAAATCAAAGGAAGCGACAGCACTGCCACATTGGGACGTATGTGCGAATGGATTCGGCCAATCGGTCTAGTCAACAAAGAAAAACAGAGGTGGTCTTTAACGGAGCTGGGAGAAACTGTTTTAAAGAAGCGGGACAGTTTCTTTTCTACGGCAGTGCTTTGCTCATCGATTGTATTTATGGGAGAAATTCTGTTCTCCCTGAATTTGCCGAAAACATCACAGCAGCTTTTAAAGATTGCAGAGAGCTACCATCTAAGCTGGAAAACATATTCCGAGATTCATAATAGAATCAAATGGTTCCGAGATGTGGAGATGGTTTATTTTGAAGAATACAAACTGGAATACCATCTGACGGAAAAAGGAGAAGAATTTCTCAGGCAGATTGATATTGTGTTGCCTTCCGATCTTGAGGAAGAACAGGATGAAACTATACAGGAAGATGCATTACCCATGGAAGAGTGGGCCAGAATGCTGGAGGCGGTTCCGTTAGAACAAAAGAGGATGGCAATCGGCTATATGCCGGGAAAAATGATGGATGCCTGTACAACGATTAGTACATATCTCCAATTGATGAACCAGGCTGTTTCGATTGAGCATATTCGGGAATATTCCCAGACAAATTATCAGATAGCCGTTTCTTCTTCCAATATGTTTCTATCCTTTTTGGAAAAAATCGGATTTATTGACCGGGTCAGCAGAACAATGTACATGACATCTGAGCTCGGAAGAAAATGGATGGAGAAACAATCACCAGTCGATTTGATTGCGTGTTTGAATGCCAGATATTTATTTGTTTATGAACTGCTGGCTGAATTGCGCAAAGAACCGAAAAACGCGAAAACACTCTCTATTATTGCAAAAGTGTCGTACGGATTTGAAAGAGAAAGTATTGATGAGATTAGAAAGCGATTGATTCTGCTGTCGTCAGCAAAGCTGGTGTATTATGTGGATAACGATAAATACGGGGTGACGGCAAGAGGGGAAAAATTACTGGATGAGTTTTCTGTTACGGTTGTGAATGCGGTTCAAAAGGACGAGGAAAGAAAGACAGAAAGCGGTGCGGAACTGCAAAAAGACCTCTGCGAAAGTGTGATTACAGAGCTGAGATTATCCAGCAGGGATTCCGCAAATCCGGATCGTTTTGAAAAAGCAATCAAATCCGCTTTTGTGTATCTTGGGTTTCAGGCGGCATGGCTTGGCGGATCAGGAAAGACGGATGTGTTGATTCAAGCAAGGACGGCGCCGAAGCTGTCTTATGTGGTTGCTGTGGATGCGAAATCTACGCAGTCCGGAAATGTTACAGAAGAAATGATTGATTTTGATACCTTGAAAGAACACCGGAAGCTCCATCATGCGGATTATTCAGCGATTGTCGGCTGTTCCTTCCGGGGAGAACGGCTGTTTAACCGATGCCGGGAACATAAAGTAGCACTTCTTGATGTGGATATCATGGAACAGATGATTCGGAATCAGGCAGAAATTCCACTTACAGGTGAAAATTATAAAAAAATCTTTGAACAGACGGGTATTGTCGATCTGAGTGTTTTGGATGAGGCAAGAAACCAGACAGAACGATATGGGCAGCTGGTTGATGCGATCATGGGATGTCTTGTGAGTGAAAGCCAGGACGAAGTGACAGAAGGAGTTCTTACGTCCCGTGAAATTTACAGAACGGTAAGAGACGATGAAAGATTCTCGATAACCCCCGGGCTGGATGAGATCGAAGATATCCTCCGTTTTTTAGAATCGCCGTTAATTGGCTGTGTTGGAAAAAATAAAGATGGATATTATGCAGTCGGATCTTTAAATGAAGTGGCAAATAAGTTTCAATTTTATGCAAGAAATTGTAAAAAGATAAATCAGAGCGAAGAAAAAACAAGATAAGAACAAGGAAGGAAATCATTTTGAATCGTAAATCACAAGTAGAATTGACAAGCATGTGCCTCATCTGCGATGAAACACGAATTCTGGTGGAGGAAAAGTGCGGCACATCTTATCCGGGCGGCCTGGTTTTTCCAGGCGGCCATGTAGAGAAAAATGAATCGCTGCAGGATTCGGTCATTCGTGAAATGAAAGAAGAGACAGGGCTGACCATAAAGAATCCAAAGCTGTGCGGCGTAAAGGACTGGATCGAGAAGGACGGCACGAGATATCTTGTTCTGCTGTACAAAACAGATCAATTCGAAGGAGAATTAAAATCATCCGAAGAAGGCCGCGTCTTCTGGATCGACCGGAAAGATGTTCCGACTGCCAATCTGATCTGGAATATGAGAGAACTGCTGGAGATTTTTGACACGGACGATTACAGCGAGTTTTTCTTCCGGGATGAAGATGATGTAAGACCGGACAGAACAAATCTTCTGGGATAATGTGCAAAAGAAAGGAATTTTAGGAGTATGATAACTGTGTATTTCGTTTGCCACGGCAGGTGACGAAAATAGTGCTGAAAACCTTTGAAAATCAAGGATTTTTTCAAAATCCGACCTGAATTTACGACACTTTTACGACAGATGAAGTCAAGCTATGATAAATATGTTGTGAAAGAGGTCAAATATGATGAAGGAAAGAATTACGAAAAACGGAATTGATTATGTACTGGTTGGGGATTATTACATACCGGATTTAAAATTCCCAGAGGAAGAACGGCCTATTGGAAAGTATGGGCGAATGCACCGAAAATATTTAAGAGAGAATAAACCGATGTTGTTTAATGATTTGGTGCTGAGTTGCCAGTTCTGGACTTACCTTGCAGATATAAATGAGCAGGCACAGGACAGATTACAGGTCATTATCAGTCAGATGCAAAAAGCTGAGTCTGTAACTGAGAAAATGAAAGAAAGTAATCAGTGGGAATGGATTCAGAGAATGGGCAGTATCCATAATCGTGCAGAGGAAATTGTGTTGAACGAATTGATTTATAGATAATTGACAATGCAGTACATACCTATTACACGAAGTGTAACAGGTATGTACTGCAAGAAATAGTGGGAGCTTGTATTCTTTTTTCGAAAAGGAATCTTGACAGCCACAATAAAAGTTGTATAATGATAGTAACAGAACCCACCACGCCTCTGATTTTTCATGCGCAACCCGGTGGGACTTTTTCATTTATGGGGTGTTTTATGTATCAATATCCAAAACAAATTTTAACAATAGCACAGCAGGTACAATCATATATTGATGCAGGAATGGTAATTACTTCTCGTGCGGACGTAGAAAAGTCATTAAAGTCCGTTGGATTTTATCGTTTGCGTGGATACTCGTTCCACTTATATGATAATGCTACAAAGAAGTATGTTCCAGGAACAAAGTTTGAAGATATTTTAAAGTTGTATCAATTTGATCAGGAATTATCTGCTTTGATTTTTTCAATGATTTCCAAGATTGAAGTGGCTTTGAGAGTACGATTGGTGGAAGCGTTACTAATACACGGAGAGCCACTTGTTTTGCAGGATTCATCGATTTTTAAAGAGAAAAAACTGTATTGGCAGAATATGTCTACTGTAGCGTCAGAAATTGCTCGTTCTAATGATGTGTTTATCAAACATAATTTTGACAATCATGATGGAGAGGTGCCTGTGTGGGCAGCTGTTGAAGTTCTTTCATTTGGTACGCTATCGAAGATAATTAAGAATTTGAAAACAGGTACTGGAAGTTCGTATTCTATATTGGCCACTAATTACCAGTATAAATCGAAAAAAGGGAATTTGGTAAATCCATCACAGAAAATGCTTGCTTCATGGATACAAGGCGTTTCGGTATTGCGTAATATGTGTGCTCATAATTCCAGAATTTACAATCGAACCATACATACTACACCAGAAATTCTCGATGTAGATAAAGTTACACCTCCGCCAGCACATAATGGATTGTATCAAATCTTACTGGCAATGAAATATCTGAGATCTTCAGATGAAGAGTGGACAGTATTTGTAGATACTTTTGATAAGCTGATTCAAAATAATATTGGTGTAGTCAGTCTTACAGCAATGAATCTTCCAACGGATTGGAAAGCACATTTAATCGTATAAATGTAGCAGAACTGCATAAAATAGTAAAGCAGACCTAACCAAGCTTTTTTTGCTCAAACCGGTTAGGCTTTCGGCGAAGTGTTACGATAAGCACTTCGCCATTTTTATTTTGATGGAATTGATCTGAGTATAAACAAGAGCTGGCTCCCAGTGTTTGAGGAATCCAGCTCTTTAAAATTAGTTTGAATCATTTTCTAATGTTTCTAATAAAGAATTGAAGTCGATAGAGGCTCTAACAGGAATGCCATGGTAGTTTCCATGGATATACTGATTTCTAAGGTTAGTGTTTTTATGGATTTTGCTATCGTAATGTGTAATGCATTGTATTTCTTTGTTTCCATTTTCGGTTTCATCAATGACATAAATGCTTTCTTTAGGAATATCTGATTCCATTAACAGGGTATTATGAGTTGTAAGGATAAGTTGTCCTTCGGAGTCTTTGTTTAGAGCAGAAACTAAGCTTTCGACCAGAATATCATGGAGGGCTGTGTCAAATTCGTCAATGATGGCAACGGATCCTTTTACAACTACGAGCATAAATGGTAATAGCTGAAGAAGAGATTGTGTTCCTGTGGATTCTAAAGAAAATTCGATATCTCGTTCCATGCCTTCAATATATTTGGTAACCATCAATCTGTAATTAATACGATTTTCTTTATAGACTCTTTTGTAATACACTTTTTGAATATCGGTATAGGTGTTTTGGAAAAAGGTATTTAACATGCTTTCAGTTCGATTTAAAAGATTTTCTTTATCAAGGCGAATATTTCCCTCATCATAGTGACCGAATATTTCAGGGGGAAGTCCGATAATACCTCGTTCTTGGCGGCTGCCGAATTTTACTTTACATGAAGTACGAGAGAAAAATTCGAGAACCGAATCGAAATGGTCACTGATTTGCTCCTTTATATACATATCAGCTTTGTCATCAGATTCGTGCATCAATATTGCTAATAAAGAATGTTTCCCCCAATATTTGCTACAAGCTTTTTTGATTTCTTGATAGGCTGTATTTTCCAGAAAAATTTTAGGACTGATTGTGGCTTTGTCTGGTGTGATATCAAAATAAGCACCACGATTTCTTGTAAGAGTGTATTCCAATCGTTCGTGTATGATTTGAGAGTCGTTAGTTTCTAAAATATAACGCCCACTTTTTCCGTGTAATTGAAAACCAAATTCAAGATACATGGGTTCTTCGCTTCCCACCATTTTGTTTTCTTGAATCAATGTTTCGATGTCTTTATATCTCATTTTTAAGTAACGAGAAAAATCTTCATCTTTAAGATTGTCTGGATCAGATAATATGGATTGCATAATATCACGAACATCCATAGTGCGAAGAGTTTCCGATAGCATAAAAAAAGCGGAAGCTAAATTGGATTTTCCAACACCATTTTTTCCGTAAATTAATAGTAGTTTTTTTGGCGCTCCATTTTTGTCTAATAAATTGAATTCTACATCACCGAAAGATTTGTAATTTTTGAGTTTAACATATTCAAACATTTCAGTTTCTCCGTTTTCTAAATAGTAAATAAGTAAAAATATAATTTCACAAATGTACTATAACACAAAAAATAAATAAAGTAAAGAACATTTTGTATATATACTCGTAAAAATTACGAAAATATAACAAAAACATTTGAAAAATGCAAGGTATTATGATAGTATAAGATTGTTGGCACTCGGCGGCGATGTTTGCTAACAATCCCGGGAACGTAACTGATTACTATAAGACAAGCAAATGACATGATTCGTAATGGCCAGAGAAGTCATGTTCATTTGCAGAAAGAAGGCAAAATGGCTTACGAAATTGATTTTGTTGGTGTGGGCGATGAGTGTAAAAAAGATGCTGATGCCATCGCCTTACGTTGGAAAGATTTATTTGGCAATTATAAAATTGCCGTGTACGATGGTGGGTTGCAAGCCCACGGAGAAAAATTGGAACAGCATCTAAATCAGTATTATTTTGATAAAGATGATGAAAAGGTTATCGATTATGTCATCTGTTCTCATTCAGATTCTGACCATACTTCTGGTTTGAAAAATATATTGGACAAATTTGAGGTCCAAGCATTGTACATGAATCGTCCGTGGTTATATGTAGATGATATTTGGGATAAAGTAAAGGATGGTCGCATTACAAAAGACAGCCTTATTAGACGTTTGAGAGATGAATATCCATATATCAATGACCTGGAAGAAATTGCACAAGACAAAGGGATTCCAATTTATGAAGCGTTTCAAGGAACTGTTATTGATGGTAAGTTAAGAATATTATCTCCAAGTAAGGAGTTTTACCTTGAGTTGCTGGTTGAATCAAGTAAAACACCTTTAATAAATGAAAGTGCAGACAATGCGTTTTCCAGATTTTTAAAGAATGCTTTTCAATATGTGAAGAATCTTATCGAAACATGGAGTAGTGAAAAATTACGTGAGAACGTGTCTACTACCCCGGAAAATGAAATGAGCGTTGTTATCTATGGAGAAATGGATGATAATTTCTTATTGACAGGTGATGCTGGAATCCGTGCTTTGGATAAAAGCATTACATATTCCGAAAACATCGGAAAAGAGATTAAAGATAATGTAGGCTTTATACAAGTGCCTCATCATGGAGGCCGCCACAATGTTAGTCCGTCCATCCTTAATCGTCTGATTGGAGATGTTGTGGAAGAAGGCGAAACCACTGGAAAAACTGCATTTGTTTCTGTTGCAAGTGGTTCGGATCACCCGCTTCAAATGGTAGTTAATGCATTTACAAGAAGAGGTGTGAGTGTATATAAAACAAAAGGTAATATAATTCACCATCACAGAAATATGCCGGACAGACCGGGATGGACCGCTATAAAACCACTTGAGTTCGAACAGAAGGTAGAGGAGTGGGAAGATTGATGGAATCAGTAAAAAAATATTTTGATGATTTTGTTTTTGCGGCAAGAGTAATGCCAGCTATGACAGCTGGCTTACCGCTGCTAATTATAGCAGTATATAACGGAATAGTAGCTAACAGTTGGTCAGAGGAAAGTACATCCTTTGCATTAGCAATAATATTTATTGCATTCTCCTCCTATATTGCTCGTGAATGGGGAAAAAATTACGAAGGAAAGATGTTTGAGGAATTAGGTGGAATGCCAACAACGATAATTCTGCGTTTTTCTGATAATAAAATTGATGGTATTTCTAAAGTGAAATATCATCAATGGTTTAATAATAATTTGGTGGGTGTTTCGTTACCCGTGTCTTTAACAGAAGAAATGGCAGATTCAACATCTGATAAAAAGTATATTAGTGCGATGACATTTTTACGTACTTATGCTAATTCAAATAGAGATAAATTCCCAAGAGTGTATCAAGAATTAAAAAAATACAATTTCTGGAGAAATTTATATGGATGTAAAGTTTTGGCAACTGTGTCATATGCTATTCTGTTACTTAGAGAATTTGTAGTCATAGATTCCTTTAGCTTGAAGGAAATGCTTATCGTTCCATTTCCGAAGTATATTATTTTAGTGGGATTATTAATATGGATTTGTCTTTTTTGCTCAATAGTGACAAAAAAGACGGTAAAAAGAAATGCATTTGATTATGCAAAAACGCTTCTTGAGATAATCGAAAATCTCTCTCAAGAAGAAATTACGATAGAAAAATAGATAGTTAAAACAAATTTGAACAAAACAATGGTTTATATAAGGTAGGGTATGTTGAAGAGTTATGTTTTAACATACCCTATATTTTATGCCACGGCAATATTTGCCGCTCGACTCTTGCTGAGAGCGTATTCACCCACAAAGTAAATTCCCTCGGCCTTACCCACAATTTTGAAATTGACAGCTTCGCCACCAGCCGCGAGGAGATCGGCAATCCGCCGCACTACGGGACAGTCAATAAACTGCGCGAGGAGCACATTCCGCTCGTGCCGCATCACGCGAAGCAGATTACATGGAAGGATTACGAGCGCGCCGACTACATCATCGGCATGGATACCGCGAATATCCGCAATCTGAACCGGATGCTGAAGAATGATCCGGATGGAAAGGTTTACAAATTTCTTTCCTTCGCCGGTTCCGGCCGCGATATTGCGGATCCGTGGTATACGGGAGATTTTGAGGCGACGTACCGCGATGTCGTGGAGGGATGCAACGGCTTTCTGGTGTATCTGCGCCGGGAAGGAAAAATCTGAAAAACAAAAAGCGCCGAAAACAAGGCCAGTGCCCATTTGCAGAGAATGCGGCACTGGCCTTTTAATATAAGAAAATTCTATAGCCGCTCTAAAGAATTAGCAATTAGACGTAACCAGACAGATATGGTATGATAACTGCATAGAAAACATAGCGAAATAATAGGGAAACAAAAGCTTTCCTATTTGAAAATTCATTCGATAGAACACGCGAAAGAGAGGCAGAAAATCAATGGCGAATTATGATTATGAGATTGTAAATGGAAGAAAAATCCGCGTAAGACCAAAAGAAACCGTATCGGAGATCGACAAAAACGGCTATTTCCGCAGACAGCCGAATCACTTCACGACTCCGTTCGGCGACGGTGAAAACGATCTGAAGGCAGAAGGTAATAAGAGATACCGTCTCGTCTGGGCAAAGCTGTGCCACTGGTCCAACCGCGCGGCGATCGTAAGAGAGCTGGAGGGCCTGGAAGATCAGATTTCCGTCAATATGGTAGAACATGCCCCGTATGAGAAAAACCTTGGCTGGGAATACGTTTACAATGAAAACAACATCGACCCGGTGCTCGGCGATCAGTTCCTCTCTGAGGCGTATTACCGTGCTGATGATGATTACCAGGGAAGAACGACCGTTCCGGCGCTGATCGACACAACGACGGGAAAGGTAGTCAACAACGATTACAACTGGCTGACCACTTATTTCGAGGTCAACTTCCGCCCATGGCACAAAAAAGGTGCGCCGGAGCTGTATCCGGTGGAGCTGCGGGAAGAGATTGACAAGATGAATCTCTGGCTCTTCGATAATATCAACAACGCGGTATACCGCAGTTCCTTCTCCAGAAGCAACGAAGGCCATTTCGACGGTGTGAACACCTTCTTTGCAGATTTTGCCGTGCCGCCGGCAGACGCCAAGGGAAGAATTGAGGGAGAGGAAGACGGCTTCCGCGCCAGCACACACTACGATCTGGCACTTCCGAAGATTGACTGGGATGCACAGTGGAAGGTTTCGACCGAGCGCGCCTACCTGTCCTCAGACCCGACCCATCCGATCTATCTTGGAAACAACCGCAGATTCGACATCGACCCGACCTGGTACGATCTGGGCGCAGAATCTCCGAAAAAAGAGGAGAAAGAAACGCCGCCGTCCTGCGGATGCTGCTGCGGCTGATCAAATCATAGATAAAAAATAGAAAACACCGTTTCAGAGGCAGATTTCCAAAAGAAAATAAACTTCTGAAACGGTGCTTTTTTCCGACGCACAAACTGCAAAAGGAAAGGCATGAAATCCGCTTATCGTCCGAAATGGAAAAATCCCTTTTTCTCATACGGCTCACTCGTATACGAAACCAGCTCATATCCGATGTCCTTGATCTGCTGTTTCAGATACGGAATATCGAGCGGCGCTTCGCTGATGACAACGGTCTCGCCGCTTTTTGCAGAAGAGTTTACTTTCTTTGGAGAGCAGCTCTTGCGGACTACATCATTCATATGGGATTCGCACATGCCGCACATCATACCATCAATTTTTAAGACTGTTTTAATCATACAATACCTGCTTTCTTCCGGGAATACAGCGAAACGAAAGCGTGCCGGACTGTATTCCTGGAGTTTGATGAAAAATTTGAAATCACATACCCTATCGGGGTATCTAAAATATAGCGCGGATGAAAAGAAATGTCAATAAGCTGATAAAATATGATAATTATTATCATTTAAGAAGGAAAAATACGGTCATGGAAGGGCGATTCGCCGGCAGAACATGGAAACTTGCCGGAATCGCAAAGTTCGTGTTACAATTGGGACAGCAGAGCAAAACAAGAGAGGAGACAAAAATATGCTCTCACAGATGAATTACCGAAAAGAAACACAGCCCCACGGTGATGAGCTTTTTCCGCTGAGCATTCACGTTTTCGAGACAGACCTGCAGAGTACCGTGCGGGTGTACTGCCACTGGCATGAGGAAGTGGAGCTCTTTTATGCAGTAAAGGGCGAAGCTGTTTTTCATATGGATACCGAGACCTTTCTCCTGCGGGAAGGGGAGACCGCCTTTGTCAATGCAAACCGTCTGCATGAGGTAGAGGGAATCGACGGACAGGAATTTACGTTTCTTGCCGTTGTATTCCAGCCGCGTTTTCTGTCCGGCACATCGCTTGACCGGATCCAGCAGCAGTATATCGAACCAGTGCTGTCCTCCGAGATCCGTTTTCCATCCAAGACAGAGCGGGGGACACGCCTTGCAGAAAAAACGGCACAGGCCATGCAGGAGATCCGAAATCTGCAGGAAAGAAAAGAACCGGGCTGGGAGCTGCTGTTAAAAGCGGAACTTCTGAAAATCTGGCAGGGATATTACAGTGCGGCAGAAAAGAACGGCGGAAAAACGGATGCCTCGACGAATTACCGTGTCAGCAGAATGAAAGAGATCCTCACATACATGAATGCTCATTTCTGTGAGGATCTCGAAATCGCGGAACTGGCGAGCCAGTTTCATATGAGTGAGAGCGCTTTCTGCCGCTTCTTTAAGTCGATTATGCATATTTCCGCCGTGACGTATGTCAATAACCTGCGGATTGCCGAGAGCTGCCGGCTGCTGCTTTCCACCGAGGAGGCGATCAGCAAGATTGCGAGCGACTGCGGATTCCGAAATATCAGCTATTTTAACCGCGTCTTCCAGGAACGCATGCACCAGACGCCGGGGCAGTTCCGCAGTTTATCCGCAGAAAACCGTACTGCGATATAAGATTCGGAACTTATGCAGGCTTCTGCGATCGGAATGCACGCCGCAGGAAGAAAAGTCCGGTCATATCAGCCAGTGCCCAGCCGATCGGAATAGCGATCCAGATTCCGGCAACGCCAAGCGCCGTGGCGGAGAAAAGGTATGCCAGCGCCACACGCATGCCAAGCGAAATGACGGTCAGAACAACCGACATCTCGGCGCGTTTGACAGCGCGGTAATACCCGTACAGCAGAAACAGCCATCCGATGCCGAGATAGAACGAGCCTTCCAGCCGCAGGTACTGTACGCCGATCGCGATGACCTCCATTTCTGATGCTTTCACGAAAATCTGCATCAGCGGATGCGCGAACAGATTGACAAGCAGAGAAATGACGATGGAAAAAGCAGCGCTCAGTGCAAAAGCATCTTTCGTGCCGCGCCGGATCCGCTCGTGATTTCCGGCTCCGTAATTCTGTGCGGTGAAAGTGGAGTAGGCATTTCCGAAATCCTGCACCGGCAGATAGGCAAAGGTATCAATTTTCACCGCGGCCGCAAATGCCGCCATGACCGCCGGACCGAAGCTGTTGACGAGCCCCTGTACCATCAGAATGCCGAAATTCATGACCGACTGCTGAATGCAGGTCATCGAAGAAAGATTCAGAATCTCTTTTAAAATGGAATGGCTGAAACGCCATTCTTTTTTTGACGGCAGCCACATGCGGCAGCGGAGCAGCACATAGAGCAGAATACCGACGGCGGACACATACTGCGCAAGAACCGTAGCGAGCGCCGCGCCTGCGATGCCGAACGGCAGTACAGCGACAAAGAGCAGATCCAGTGCAATGTTCAGCACAGCAGAGACAGCGAGAAAAATCAGCGGCACAGAAGAGTTTCCGAGCGCGCGCAGCATACAGGAAAAGAAATTGTATACGGATGTTGCAATAAGGCCGGCAAAGATAATCAGAAGATACGTCCGCATGCCGGGACGGACTTCATCCGGGACGCGAAGAAACGTAAGGATCGGCTCGATGCCTGCATAAACAGCGAGATTCAGCACGAGCGTAACGGCAAGGATCAGCAGAAACGCGTGGAGAATCGAAAGTTTTAAAGAAGAAAGATCTTTTCGTCCCTGATAAATCGAAAAGAGCGCACCGGCGCCCATCGACAGGCCGAGAAAAATGGAAGTCAGAAACGTCATCAGCGTATAGGAGGAGCCGACGGCGGCGAGCGCATTGCTTCCGAGAACGCGTCCGACGATCAGGGTGTCGGCAATGTTGTAAAACTGCTGCAACAGATTTCCTGCGATCATCGGCAGGGCAAACAGGATAAGAGAGCGGGAGATTTTCCCGCGGGTCAGATCGTAATACATAAAGAAACTTCTTTCCGAACATAATTATTAATATTATAACATAAAAAATCAAAAAATGTCAATTTGCAGGATGAAGTGTACAAAAATGCAATTGTCAGAAAACTTCGAAAAATCGAAGTTTATAAAATTTTTACAGATTTTGGGACACGTTCTGTAAAAAAACGGAAGATTTTCAGTTGATTTTTTTGGCCTTTTATGTATAATTAGAGTAGAAGAGGCCGGCTGGTCCGGTTTCTTCTAAAGGATACCTTCAAATTTCTGCATTTTGCAGAATGAAGCAGTATTACTATCAAAGGAAAGAGGTTAATTACAAGATGGCACAGATCGATTTAACAAAGTATGGCATCACCGGTACCACAGAAATTGTGTACAACCCTTCTTATGAGCAGTTATTTGAGGAAGAGACAAAACCAGAGCTGGAAGGCTATGAAAAAGGCCGGGAGACAGAGCTTGGTGCAGTTAACGTTATGACCGGTATCTATACAGGCCGTTCACCGAAAGACAAATACATCGTTGTGGACGAGAATTCGAAAGATACTGTATGGTGGACTTCTGATGAGTACAAAAACGATAACCATCCGGCAACCCAGGAAGCATGGGCAGCAGTAAAAGAGATCGCCAAAAAAGAGCTCTCCAACAAAAGACTGTTCGTTGTAGATGCATTCTGCGGCGCAAATAAAGATACCCGTATGGCTATCCGCTTCATCGTTGAGGTAGCTTGGCAGGCACATTTCGTAACTAACATGTTCATCAAACCTACAGCAGAAGAGCTTGAGAACTTCGAGCCGGATTTCGTTGTATACAACGCATCCAAAGCAAAAGTTGAGAACTACAAAGAGCTGGGTCTGAACTCTGAGACAGCAGTAGTATTCAACATCACAAGCCGTGAGCAGGTTATCATCAACACATGGTACGGCGGAGAGATGAAGAAAGGTATGTTCTCCATGATGAACTACTATCTGCCGCTGAAAGGCATCGCTTCCATGCACTGCTCTGCAAACACAGACCTGAACGGTGAGAACACCGCAATTTTCTTTGGACTTTCCGGAACAGGAAAAACAACACTTTCCACAGACCCGAAACGTCTTCTGATCGGTGATGACGAGCACGGCTGGGATGACAACGGAGTATTCAACTTCGAGGGCGGCTGCTATGCAAAAGTTATCAACCTGGACAAAGAGTCTGAGCCGGATATCTACAACGCAATCAGACGTGACGCTCTGCTTGAGAACGTTACTGTTGATGCAGAAGGCAAGATCGACTTCAATGATAAGAGCGTAACCGAGAATACTCGTGTATCTTATCCGATCAACCACATTGAGAACATCGTTCGCCCGATTTCTTCTGCACCGGCAGCTAAGAATGTTATCTTCCTGTCCGCAGATGCATTCGGCGTACTTCCGCCAGTATCTGTTCTGACACCAGAGCAGACTCAGTACTACTTCCTGTCCGGATTTACTGCAAAACTTGCAGGAACCGAGCGCGGAATTACCGAGCCGACTCCTACCTTCTCTGCATGCTTCGGCCAGGCATTCCTGGAGCTGCACCCAACCAAATATGCAGAAGAGCTTGTTAAGAAAATGGAGAAGAGCGGAGCAAAAGCATACCTGGTTAACACAGGCTGGAACGGAACCGGAAAACGTATCTCCATCCGTGATACCCGTGGAATCATCGATGCAATCTTAAGCGGTGCTATCAACGAAGCTCCGACGAAGACTATTCCGTACTTCAACTTCGAAGTTCCGACTGAACTTCCGGGCGTTGATCCGGCTATCCTGGATCCTCGCGATACCTATGCTGATGCTTCCGAGTGGGAGACCAAAGCACTGGATCTGGCTGAAAGATTCATCAAGAACTTTGCAAAATACGAAGGAAATGCTGCTGGTAAAGCACTTGTTTCCGCTGGTCCGCAGAAATAAATTTTCTGAATTGACCGAAAGGAAGCCCCTGACATGAAAGTGTCAGGGGCTTTCTTTTATGAAAATATCTGGAGAAATAAAATAGTTCCCTGCCCGAAAGTACAGACTGATGGGACAGGAAACTATTTTACAGCACACTCCAAAATAATGCAAAAAATTTCAGCACCACAGAGCGTGAATTGTTGCGTCACTGGTTTTCGCCGTACCCTGATACGCCTTCAAAATAGAAAATAAGGCAGATCAGCAGGACAAGAGCAGTTCACGTACCATTTCTGCATCAAAGGTAACAGAGGAAACATGGTTGACTTCTATCTGATATAACGCATTTGCTGCGATATGCTCAGCAGCCTGCTCAAGATCACGAATACCGCTTGTGTTTTCGTGGCAGGAGATTACGGCATCGAGTCCTTCCAGTGTCAGAATGCATTCATTTTCTTTCATACCGATGCGTTTTAATACCTTTGGAAGTGCATAGCGGGAGAAAATGATTTTCTTTTCTTCCGGTGTGTAGTCCGGAATTTCAATCACAGCGAAGCGGGACATCAGCGGAGCACTGATCTGGTTCTTGTCGTTTGCGGTTGCAATCGGGTATACACCGACGGTCGGGATCATACATTCGATATAGTTATCGGTAAAACCAAGATTATCAAGAAGGGTCAGCAGAACATCTGCCGGGTTTCCGTTTCCTTTGCCGGAGGCAGCCTTGTCGAGCTCATTGATGATAAAGACGAGGTTGGATTCACCAGCCATGGAAAAAGCATCCATGATGATTCCCGGTTTTGCGTTTGCGTAGATGCGGGAACTTCCGGTCAGCTGTTCCGGGTCATTAATCGAACTCATATCGAGTGTTGTCCACGGTAATTTTAAGATACGCGCAACGGCATAAGCAATCTGCGATTTTCCGGTTCCGGCAGGACCGATCAGTAACAGACCATAGGCCGGCAGCGTATGAGTCCGGTTAATCTGAATGATGGTTTCGATAATTCTCTGCTTCACGCGTTCCATGCCATACAGTTCTTCATCGAGGATCCGGCGTGCTTCCACTGGATCAATGGCTTCAAAATAGTTGCTTTTCCATTGAATATTCATCATCATGGAGAGGGCGCGCTGTGCGTGACGACGTTCTTCGGGAGAGACTTCGTGGGAACGGGCAACAGCGAGGTTTCGACGAGCCCAAAGGCGGATATTGTCCGGCAGCGTTCTTCCGGCACAGTTCATAAAATCAGTGATGGATTGGATGCTGGTGAGCTTCATGCTGTCACCGGTTTCCTCCTGATCCTCATCCTCAACTTCTTCTTCCGGTGCATTGCTGGCGAGGAGACGCTCAATCATAAACTGTAAAAATCCATCCTCAGCCGAAAGCTTTGCACCGCCACCGAAAGCGATCTCGCGGATTTTGTAAACTGCATAACCGTCGGATGTTTGTGCACCGGAAAGGCGGACATTGATATGGTTTTCACCGAGCCATTTTAAAAGGCTGACAAAACGGGCATCGATCTGAAGAATGTCGGCAATAAAGGTTTCTTCTTCCTCTTTAAATTCAAACGAGGTCCGTTTGGATGGGTTTGTGAAAATACCACAGGGATGATGCGGGAAAGCCTTCTCTTTTGTATCCAGAATTAGGATCGGCTGATCCGGAGAAGTAAACGGTGCGTTTGTGCGGAAAACAGTATACGTACATTCGGAAACTTTTGCTTTTTCCGGGGAATTGCTGAAATCAAAAACGGGCATGACAGAACCTCCTAATAAAATAAGTGCTTATTGGTACAATAAAAACAGTGTAGCACGAATTAAAAAATCCTGCAATCAATATGCAGAATTTTGTATTTTTATGCCATGAAAATATTGGGCAAGCGGATATTCGAAATGGAAGCAGGTGACTTACTTGATTCGGTTAAATTTTCGGATGGCATAAAAAAGCCCTCCGGACAGGATCACACTGCGGCGGAGGGGAATTATGTCATCAAAGCAAGCTGCCGTAAGAAAGAAGCTCGCAAAACAGAAATCTTTCTTACACTGAAAAAGGAATAACATCAGGAAACAGCGTTGGCTTTGTGAAAGTTCGGAAGCTGTACCAGCACGATCGCTGCAAACATCAGAATACAGCCGGAGAGCTCGCGAGCGGAGAGAGCCTGATGAAGGAGAATCCAACCGGCAAGAACAGAAAAAACGGATTCCAGGCTCATAAGCAGAGAAGCTGTGGTAGGATTTAATCCTTTCTGCCCGATGATCTGCAGGGTATAGCCAATACCTGAAGAGAGAATTCCGGCATAGAGAATCGGCATCCAGGCGTGCAGAAGATCGGAGAAGTTTACGGTTTCAAAGAGAACCATACAGACAGCGGACAGGATCGAACAGGTAAAAAACTGAATGCAGGACATTTTGATGCCGCTGACAAGCGGAGAAAAATGATCAATAACCAGAATATGTACGGTAAATCCGAGCGCGCAGGCAAGCACAAGAAAATCTCCCTTCTGCAAAGAGAAGGAGCCGTCTGTCATACAGAGCAGATAGAGACCAGCGACGGCAATAAGAACTGCGAGCCAGACCTTCGGCTGTACACGCTTTCGGAGAAAAAAACCGCAGACCGGAACAAGTACGATGTAAAGTGCGGTGATAAAACCGGCCTTTCCGACGGTTGTGTACTGGATGCCGATCTGCTGCAGAGTTGAGGCGACAAACAGTGCGATGCCGCAGAGAATACCGCCCGCCCAGAGCGTTTTTGGCTGTGTGCCATTTTCTGACGAAGCATCCGGCGGTAGGGTTCGCTTTTTACGCGAGGAGAAAAAGACAATCAGCGGAAGAAGCGTAAGTCCGCCGAGCAGGTTTCGTGCCGCGTTGAACGTAAAAGGTCCGACATAATCCATACCGGTCTGCTGTGCGACAAAGGCAGAACCCCAGATCGCAGCGGTCAGAAGCAGAAGCGCTGACTGTCGGTACTTATAAGAAACAGTATTCATAATAGAAAAAACCTCCTGAAATTGATACGATATTCATCATAGCACAAAGAGATGGAAAAAGCGAACGGAAAAATGTCGGAAAAGACGGAAAAATAGCACAAATAATCATAATGACGAAATAGTGCAGATGTTGCGAAAACGGATATGTGAAAAATGAGCAGAACAAAGGGAGTTAAAAAGAGTAAAATGAGCAATTTAACCAACATAAAACAAAAAAAGAACACCAAAAACAAAAAATAGACACTGTTTTTCTAACAGTCTTTGTATATAATGAATTCATCAAGCAAGAACGAAAACCTTAAGGAGGTAAAAAGTATGAAAAAGCGTAACATGAAAGTCCTTGCACTGTTAATGACAGTGGCAATGGCAGGAACGATGCTTGCCGGATGTGGAGACAGCGGAAGCACAAGCACTAGTTCAAGCGGAGGAGCAACAGCATCCTCCAGCGGAACAGCAGATGCATCAAGCGATACCACAGCAGCATCTTCCAGCACAGCAGATGCTTCCAGCGAAGATACCACAGGTTCAGATGATGTGGTAGGCGAGCTTCCAAGAAATGAAACTCTTTACTTCGCAGGACAGCAGTGGGGTACCGTCAATGATTACAACCCAATGTCCGCAAACTCAAACAATGCAATGGTTATAGCGCAGGGCGATGCTTCACGTGTACTTGTTTATGAAACTCTTTATATGTGGAATCCACTGGATGCAAAAATGTATCCGTTGCTTGCAGACGGAGATCCGGTTTGGAACGATGCCCGTACCGAAATTACCGTTAAGATCAAAGCTGATGCAAAATGGAATGACGGCACACCGGTTACTGCAAAAGACGTAGCAGCTACCTATCATGCACATGTAGATTACAATTCTTCTACCGGCGCTGAAATGAAGAGCTACATTGCAGATGTTGTTGCACAGGATGACAGTACCGTAGTCTTCAAACTGACAACCGATGACTCCGGCGAAGCAGTTAACCCGGTTCTTGCGGAAAGATATCTTCCAATGCTTTATATCATGCAGGAAAACTATCTGAAGACCGTAGCTGACAGAAACAACAACGATGCTGAAGCAATTAAAATGGATAAGATGGACGATCTGGTAACTTCCGGACCGTACAAAAAATACTTTGACAATGACCAGAACGTAGTTCTGATCCGCGATGATAATTATTGGGGACAGGCAGATTCCATGTGGGGTAAGCTTCCGGTTCCGAAATATATTTCTCACCCGATCTTTAAAGATAACGCAGCAGCTACCACCGCATTCCAGAATGGTGATATTGATGTGGCACAGATATTCATCACAGACCTTCAGAAATTGTGGTTAGAGCAGGATCTTCCGATTTCTACCTATGTTGATGAAGCACCGTATCAGCTGTGTATGACAATGCCTACCCTGTTCTTTAATACAGAAGTAGAAGGACTGGATCAGGTAGCTGTTCGTAAGGCAATCGCTATGGCAGTTGACTACGATCAGGTTATTTCTTCAGCAATGTCCGGACAGTCTCCTACCTTCGCAGATGTTCCGCGTTCTGTCATGAACCCGACCGATGCTGAGCAGGCTATGGTGGATCAGGATGCCTTAAAAGAGTATCAGTGGTCCAATGCCGATGTAGAAGGTGCTAAGAAGCTTCTGGACGATGCCGGAATCGTAGACACCGACGGAGACGGAATCCGTGAGTACAACGGAAAGAACCTTTCCTATAAGGCTGAGTGCCCGACAGGATGGTCTGACTGGAATGCAACCCTTGAAATCGTAGCAGCAGCAGGAAAGAATATTGGTATCAACATTGAGACCTACTTCCCGGAAGCAGCAAACTACAGCACGGATTACAGTACCGGAAACTTCGAAATCACCATGCAGTCCGGCCCTGGTACATCGGTTGCCAACCCGTACATGAGATGCCGTTTCTTCATGAGCTCTGATTACAACGATCTTGAGGTTAACTTCAGTGGTAACTTCGGTCATTATCAGAACGACCGTGTAGATGAAATCCTTGCAGCAATTCCTCATGAGACCGATGATGCAAAACTGAAAGATTACTATACAGAACTTTCCAAGATTATGCTGGAAGATTGCCCGTGTGTACCGCTGATGTACAGACCGCAGGTATTCCACGAAGTAAACGAGTCCGTATGGACCAACTATCCGCAGAAAGACGATGGAACCAATGTTCCTCCGATGGACTGCACCGATGGTTATGGCGTAGCAGCACTGTACAATCTGGAACTGATTGACGGCTGATTTGCCAAACAGAAAGAAAGCACACACTGAATTGTAACAGAGGCGGCCGGAGCCGGGGTGCTCCGGCCGCTTTTACAAAATCAGAAGGAGGGTTCCTCTATGAAAGGAATGAAAAAGTATTATACGCAGAAGATCATGTGGTATCTTTTGACGTTAGTCTTTGCAGTGCTGCTGAACTTCATTCTTCCGCGTCTGATGCCGGGCGATCCGGTTTCAACTATTGCGTCCAAATCGGTAGAAGGTATGACCGATGCGACTGCAATTCAGAAAGTATATGAAGACTATGCAGCGAAATTTGGTATTAACAAACCAATGTATGTCCAGTTTTTTACTTGGGTAAAAAATGCACTTCGCGGTGATTTCGGCATTTCTTTCAGCCAGTATCCGCGTACCGTATCCGATATTATTTCCAGTTCGGTTCTGTGGACCATATGTTTACAGCTTCCGGCCATTATTGTTGGATGGATTCTTGGTAACCTGCTTGGTGCAATTGCAGCTTACATGAAAGGTGTTTTCGACAAGGCAATCCTTCCGGCATTCCTGTTTATCAGTAACGTACCTGCCTTTGGTATGGCAACCGTACTTTTATTTGTTTTCTCACTGAAATTACATATTGCACCTGCAGCAGGCGGCTATGCGAGCAGTATGATTCCGCATATGAGCCTTGCTTTTATGAAATCTGTGCTTTCACATTACCAGTTGCCGTTCTGGTCTATCGTAATCATCACGATCGGCGGCCAGGCTATTGGTATGCGTTCAATGTCAATTTATGAATTGAATGCCGACTATGTAAAATACAGTCGTTTCCTTGGAATCAAGGATCATACGATTGTGAAATATGTGTTCCGTAACGCAATGCTTCCGCAGATCACCGGTCTTGCAATGTCCCTTGGTACCATGATAGGCGGTAACCTGGTAGCTGAGATGGTATTCAGTTATCCGGGACTTGGAACAACGATGCTCTCAGCAGTTACCGGCCAGGATTATCCGTTGCTTTCTGCCTGTACGTTAATCATTACTATCATGGTTCTGCTGGCCAACCTGCTTGTTGAACTTCTGTATGCAGTCATTGACCCACGTGTCAAAGCATCCCAGCAGGATTAGAAAGGAGAATACGCTATGAAAAATACAATCAAACAGATTTTTCATTCAGGAAAATTCGTGACAGGATTTGTAATCTTCTTGGCAATTCTCCTGACTATTATCATCTATCCGCTTGTTGTGGCAAAAGATCCGCTGGCAATGATCGGAAACGGAAACTTTTTCAAACCGGGTACCTATCTTTCGATTCAGGACACCGTAAATTCCGGCAAAACGTATAAGATGAATGTTGATGCAACCGCATCCATCGTTGAAAGCAAACTGACAATGGAAAACCGTTCTATGATGGCAGAATGGCTGGAAAAATACGGCGGTGTAGATGCCAGTGAAATCGATGTTACCGATGCAGAAGGTCTGATTGCTCTCTGGGAGGAAAAATATGACCCAAATGCAGAACAGAAAGGCCTTATCGCAGCAAAAAAGAAAAAATATCAGCGTCTCGACAACGAAATCGACGGTATTTTAGAGGATGTTCCAACCATTATTGCCGAGAAAAATGAAGAGACCGGTGAGCTGGAAGAGGTTCAGAGCATCGACAGCAAGCAGTACATCAATGAAAAAGATGTCATTAACCGTCAGACCTTCGTGCTTGGTACAGATAACTTTGGTCGTGATGTTTTGACTGAGCTGATCTCTGCAACAGGTTCATCCCTGAAAATTGGTCTGGTTGCGGGAATCATTGCAACCGTGATCGGACTGTTCCTCGGACTTCTTGCAGGTTACCTTGGAGGTTTTGTGGACAACCTGATTCTGTTCTTTACCAACTTGTTCACCGTTATCCCATCCTTCGTTCTCTTGATCCTCATCTCCTACAGCGTAGGTGAGTCTCAGAGGGGAATCATGATGGTGGCACTCCTGATCGGAATTACAGCATGGCCGTGGACAACACGTTCCGTACGTTCCCAGGTTATTTCTCTTCGAAACCGTGACCATGTAAACCTTTCCAAACTGTCCGGCCACAGCATGCTGCGGATTGTCCTTACCGACATCCTTCCGTACGTTGCATCCTACGTTGTTATGGCCTTCATTCTCCAGATTTCCTCCGGAATTCTGGCAGAGGCACAGCTTTCTATGATCGGACTTGGACCGGCAACCACAAAGACTGCAACACTTGGTCTTATGATGCAATGGGCAACCCAGTACAATGCACACTTAAACGGTGCATGGTGGGCATATTTCCCGGTCATTCTTGTAATCGCACTTATTTCATTCTCTCTTAACCTGATGAACACCGGTCTTGACCAGGTATTCAACCCGCAGTTAAGAGACTAAGGAGGCAGCTATGGGAAAAGTAATGCTGGAAGTAAACAATCTGAAAACGAAATATGTAACTCGTTTTCATGAAGATGTATACGCCGTAGACGGAGTCTCCCTGAAAATTGAAGAGGGAAAATCCCTTGGTGTAGCCGGAGAGTCCGGCTGTGGTAAATCAACACTGGCGCTGTCCCTGATGGGCTATTATTTCGCGCCACTGCATTACATCAGCGGTGACATCATTGTAGATGGAAGAAAGATTTCCGGAATGAAACCGGATGATGTAAGAAAAAATATCCTTGGTAATGAGATTGCCTACATTCCGCAGGCGGCGATGAACGCGCTGAACCCGACACAGAAAATCATTCGATTTGTGGAAGATGTTATTCATGCGCACGATCCGAAAATGCCGAAAAAAGACATTTATGATCTGGCAAAAGAGCGTTTTGAAATCCTGGGATTGCCGGAAGAGGTTCTGCAGAAACACGCCGTAGAACTTTCCGGTGGTATGAAACAGAGAACGGTAATTGCAATTTCCACCATCCTTTCTCCGAAGGTATTGATTGCCGATGAGCCTTCATCCGCACTGGATGTAACTTCCCAGAAGATGGTTATCAAGATGATGCGAGACCTGATGGAAAAAGGATTTATCAAATCCATGATCTTCATCACCCACGAGCTGCCGCTTCTTTACAACGTAACTGACGATATTATGGTTATGTATGCCGGACAGATCGTAGAAAAAGGTACCGCAAAAGAAATGGTATTCGATCCGCTGCATCCATATTCCAAAGGTCTGATGGGATCGATCATCGTTCCGGAGGAAGGTGTAAGAGAACAGAAGCTGACTGCAATTCCTGGAACTCCGCCAAACCTGAAACATCCGCCGGAGGGCTGCCGCTTTGCAGACCGCTGTCCTTATGCACAACCAACCTGCCGCGGTATGAAACCAGAGGTCATCGAGCTGCCAAACGGAAGAGAGTACCGCTGCCTGATGTCTGAGAGAAAGATTCGGGAGGTGTATGCAAATGTGTGATGGAAAAGAATTAAAACCATGCCTTTCCGGAAGAGGTGTGACGAAAGTGTTTGGTTTTGGTGATGCCAAAACGGTCGCTGTAGACCATGTGGATTTCGATTTTCATGAGGGTGAATTCGTTTCCATCGTAGGAGAATCCGGATCCGGAAAAACAACGCTTTCCAAGATGCTGCTCGGACTGATCAGTGTAACCGAAGGCGAAATTGATTTCCAGGGTAAACCAAGAGACATTTCGAACGGAAAGAAGAAAAAAGAGTACTGGAAGGGAATTCAGGCGATTTTCCAGGACCCGTTCGCTTCCTACAATATGTTCAAACGTGTAGATTCTGTTCTGCTGGATTGCATTAACATGCGTGGTGACAAAAATCTGCCGAAAGAAGAAAAAGAACGTCTGATGACAGAGGCCTGCAGTTTTGTAAACTTAAAATACGCAGAACTGACAAACAAATATCCATTTGAGCTGTCAGGAGGCCAGATGCAGCGACTGATGATCGCACGCATTTTCCTTCTGAAACCAAAGATTCTGCTTGCCGATGAGCCGACGTCCATGATTGATGCCTGCTCACGTGCAACGATCCTTGATATGCTGCTGAAGCTGCGTGATGAGATCAATATGACGATTATCTTCATTACCCACGATATTGGTCTTGCTTACTATGTATCCGATAATGTTTATATTATGGAGCATGGAAAATTTGTAGAATCGGGACCGGCAGAAGAAGTAATTCTTCACCCGACAGCAGCGTATACCAAACGTCTGATCAGCGATGTTCCGAAGATTTATGAACCGTGGGATCTGACAACAGTATAACAATGGTACGAAAGCTGTTTCCCTGGAACCATGCTTTGCGTCATATATGAGTCTTGCGAAAAGAGAGACGGTACACGGAAAAGAAGTGTACCGTCTTCTCTTTTTGTCAATAATTTTTCTGAAAAAATTGCTTTTTAAAGAAAAAACTGGTAAAATTAGTAAGGTTACAGAACCGAAAAGAAAACTGGGGGATGAAAAATGCGAAACTGGTTTCGCGGACTGAAACTGAACCAAAAATTTACCGTAACAACGTTGATCTTTGTTTTTATTCCGCTTTTTGGCATGATGTGCTTTGGGTTTAGGAGTATCAAAAAGAATGCCATAGATCATGGGGTAAATGAAGCAGTAACGGCAACAGATCTTACCTGTGCGGAGGTGAATGCAAAAGCGAATGCCTGCTCAATGGTTGTAGATACGCTGCAGGAGTATGAACCACTGGAAAAATATCTTCTTCATCTCAGGAGGGGAGAGGAGATCTCTGAGAGCTATTATCAGCAATTTCGGAACAACAGCATCAGCATAATCGATAAAATGCAGGAGGCAATGCCGGATCTGTACCAGATCCATATTTTTGCCATGGCAGATGGTTTTCTGGAGCAGCAGCCGATCCTGTATCAGAAGGAAAAGATGAAAAACTGTTCCTGGTACCGAAGCTATCAGGGCGGTGGACAGTGGTTTTTTGACATACAGGAAAAAAATATTATCTCCGGTACAAAAAAAGAAGGTTCCCATTTGATGACTTATGTACGGGAACTGCGGGATCAAAGCGGAGGAAGGCTTGGCGTGATCGAGGTATCCATGCGTATGGCAGACATATTTCCCGAAATTTATCGATCCGGTGACAGCAGCTGGGCCTGCTTTGTTGATGAAAATTGGAATTTATATGATTGCGGGAAGACAGCGGCAGCCTGCAAATGGCAGTCCTATCGGGGGTTGATTCTGTTCCGGGCAGGAATCCGTGACAGAAAAGAGAGTCAGCAGAGTGCGGTGATTGACCGGAAAAACGTTGCAATTGTGCTTCGGAAAGTCGATAAACTCAATGGAATGTTTGTAACACTGACCAATTTGGATGATGCAACCGGAAACATGATCAAACAGCAGCAGAGAATGCTGCTTGAATTTGCCGGCTTCGGGCTGCTTCTTATTGTGGTGGTCAATCTGATTGTGCGTGGCCTGCTGAAGGAGTTTTATGACGTCCTGTGTGAGATGCGTCAGATTGACAATGGAACAACAAAGATAAAGGTTTGTTACAGCGCAGAAGAGATGCGGGAAATGAGCTATGGTATCAACGGAATGCTGGAGAGAATTCAGAAACAGAACGAGGAAAGCATCAAAAGGGAGGCAGCACTGAAAGATACGGCAATCCGGGCAATGCAGAACCAGATTAACGCTCATTTTATTTATAATGTTCTGGAATCCATCAAGATGATGGCTGAGATTAATGAAGAATATACGATTTCTGATGCAGTGACAGCACTTGGTGAAATGCTGCACTACAATATGCGCTGGAATAAATTCCTGGTAACCGTTCAGGATGAGATGAATTATATTCAGAACTATGTGGAACTGATGAATCTGCGGTATGATTTCACAATAACACTGTCCGTTCAGATGCCGGAAAATTTGTATCGGCAGGATATCCCCAAGATGTCTCTTCAGCCGATTGTGGAAAATGCAATCACACATGGAATTGAGGAGCTGGATGCAGACGCCGTCATTGAAATCAAAGGAATAGAGCATGAAAAGAGCTTTGAGATTGAAATCACAGATTCCGGAACAGGCATGTCAGAAAAGCAGCTTGCAATTCTGAGACGTAAACTAAGGATGCGCCTGAATTCAGACACACAGCCGAAACATGGAATCGGGCTTCGGAATGTACAGGACAGAATTCACATTCAATTTGGAACAGAGTATGGACTGTCAGTTTATACAAAAGAGCATTGCTATACGAAGGTGAGCATTCATCTTCCCATCACGAGGGGGAAATATTCTCCGATGGATCAAGAGGGTGACGAGAAAGAGGAAGAAAAAGAAAATGAATACACTGCTGGTTGTAGAAGATGAAAAATTGATTCGACAGGGAATCGTGGCGATGATCCGGCGAAGCAGCGTGCCGGTGGAGGAGATTCTGGAGTGTCGAAACGGAGAAGAGGCATTGGAGATTTTGGGAAAACAGAGGGTGGACGTCATGTTCACTGATATCCGTATGCCCAAAATGGATGGTCTGACACTGGTCAACAAAATGGAGGAGTTGTCACAGAAACCTGTTGTTATTGTTTTAAGCGGCTATGATGAATTTTCCTATGCGGTTGAAATGATGAAGCATGGAGTTCGGGACTATATTTTAAAACCGATCAAGCGGGAGACGATAGAACAGCTTCTGGAAAATCTGGAACGAGAGCTTTCGGAGACCCGGGAAACGGAAGAAGAGGAAGAACGGTGCTTTTTAAATCAGCTCCGTTATCTGATGATGAATGCAGAAATGGCCGAAGAAAACGAATGGATGGATATGGAAAGCAGGATCCGGCGATACATCGGAAACGACAGCTTCCGGATCCTGCTGACCAGCAAGGCAAATGGGGAACGGTTTTCGAAATGCAGCGGAATTCTGCTGGAAGGCGTAGAAGGAGGAGTTCTGTATCTTTTGCCGGAACCGGAGGCAGAGCGGATCATGAAAGAAAAAGATGAGAGATTTTGTCTCGGAGTGGGAAAAGAACATCATTCTGTGATGGAAATTCCAGAGGCATACCAGGAAGCACTGCTGGCCCGGGAAATGGCATTTATACAGAAAAATCCTGTGGAAGAATATCAGAAAAAATGTTTTGAGGAAAAGCCGGAACTGGCACAGTTTCAGGAAAAATTTATTCTGCAGGTGCCAACGGACCGGGCAGATACTGTGCTGCGAAAAATGCGGAACTGGTATTTTGAGGCAGCACATCAGAGGGTTTCCCCCTATCAGCTTCTGGCAGTAACAGAAGCAATCTGTAAAGAGCTGGATCTTTTTCATCGAGTGGCGGAAAAACAGGAAAAATGTCCGCGCCCTCTGCAGTACCGTGATGCAGATCTGTTTCTGGATGCGTTTGAAAAATGGATACACGTTTACAGGGAAAGCCTGAAAAGTCAGACAGCCGGAAAAGAAAAAATGGAAGAGGCAATTTCATATATTCGGGAAAATTATGCAAAAGATCTGAATATGGCAATGGTATCTAACCATATTTGTATGAATTATTCGCTGTTTTCAGCAGCGTTTAAAGAACATACCGGTGTGAATTTTGTGAACTATCTGAAGGAGATCCGCATTGCGGAGGCAAAGCGTCTGTTGATTCAAACAGAAGATAAAATTACGGAAATTGCCAAACAGGTTGGATTTGAAAATGATAAGCATTTCATGAAATCATTTAAAACGGCATGCGGCGTATCACCGTCTGAGTTCCGAAAAGATTACAAAATGGTTTCCAACGGAAAGGGAGGACAGGATGAGTAAAGAAAAAGAAACCGGAAAAGAGAAGAGAAGAATCCGCCAGCTGGCGCGGTATTACATTCCATATAAGGGATTGTTTTTTACCGACATGTTTTTTGCAATGCTTGGAGCAGCCATTACACTGGTGATTCCACTGATTGTACGGTATATTACGAGTACGGTTGTGGAAAAGCCGCTGGAGCAGGCAACGGGTGAGATTATCCGCCTCGGTATTCTGATGATTGCTATGGTTCTGGTTGAAATATACTGTAACTTTTATATTGCCTATTACGGCCATGTGATGGGGGCGCGGATTGAGCATGATATGCGGAACGAGATCTTCGGCCATTATCAGAAGCTTTCGTTTGCTTTTTTCGATAACCAGAAGGTCGGCCATCTGTTGTCGCGCATCACAAGCGATCTGTTCGATATCAGTGAGCTTTTACATCATGGGCCGGAGAATATTGTCATTTCGTTTATCAAACTGATCGGCGCGATGATTATTCTGTTTGTGGTAAATCCGATGCTGGCATGTGTGCCGCTTGTGGTTATTGTGGTGATGCTGCTGTTTGCGTTAGTGATGAACAGCCGCATGAAGAGTGCATTCAAGGAAAACCGCCGCAGAATTGCGGATATCAACAGTCAGATTGAGGACAGTCTTTCGGGGATCCGTGTTGTCAAATCGTTTGGAAATGAGACAGAAGAGATGCGTAAGTTCAATGCGGGAAATGACCGTTTTGTCGATTCGAAGAAGGTCAGCTACCGCTATATGGGAATTTACAATTCGGGAATGGGAGCCTTTTCGACGCTGATTACCGTTATTTCGCTGATTGTCGGCGCATTGCTGATGACAGGTGGGAAGCTTGGGGCAGCGGATCTGGTTACCTTTCTTCTGTACATCAACAACTGCACAGATCCGGTGAAAAAGCTGGTGAACTTTACGGAGCAGTTCCAGAATGGTTATTCCGGTTATGAACGTTTCCTGGAAATTATGAGCATCGCACCGGACATCCAGGACAAGCCGGATGCACTGCCACTGAAGAATGTGCAGGGAGAAGTAACCTTTGAAAACGTTTCGTTTCACTATGAGGAGTCGAAGGAAAACGTGTTAAGCAATGTGAATCTGCATGTCCCGGCCGGCGACTATGTGGCACTGGTCGGCAGCTCCGGCGCCGGAAAGACGACGCTTTGCTCGCTGATTCCGCGTTTTTACGATGTGACGGAAGGACGAATTCTGCTGGATGGAAAGGACATCCGCGATGTGAAGTTAAAGGATCTGCGCGATGAGATCGGTATTGTGCAGCAGGATGTGTACCTGTTTGCGGGAACGATCATCGACAACATCCGCTATGGCAGACCGGATGCGACCGACGAGGAGGTCATCCGCGCAGCGAAAGCGGCCAATGCACATGAATTTATCATGGAGCTGGCGGACGGCTACGACACCGATATCGGCCAGCGCGGCGTAAAACTTTCCGGTGGCCAGAAACAACGGCTTTCCATCGCCCGCGTATTCCTCAAAAACCCGCCGATTCTGATTTTCGACGAGGCAACCTCAGCGCTCGACAACGAAAGCGAAAAAGTCGTCCAGAAATCTTTGGAACTTCTGGCGAAAGACAGGACAACCTTCGTGATTGCGCACCGGCTGTCCACAATCCGGAATGCAAAGCGGATTCTGGTGCTGACGGAGAATGGAATTGCGGAGGAAGGCACACATAAGGAACTGCTCGCGAAAGGCGGGATTTATGCGCATTTGTATGAGATGCAGTTTTGATGAAAATTTCATTAGTATGACAGAAAGGCAGCGGAAGAGAAACCGCTGCCTTTTTTGACACTTTCTTATTTTCTTCATACTCTATAAAGAACAGAAAATGAAAGAGGAACATGGTATGGATTCATCCCGTATGAATTGCGGCTGCTGCGGTGCGAACAATATGCAGAACCGCCGCGCCGCTTCAAACAATATGGAACTGAAGATGGAACCAAGGAATTTCCCGCGGAAAATGCAGCATGTAGATCATATGATACCTGCAATGGCGTACGTTCCGATGCAGCGGTTTGAACAGATCTATGATCTTTCCGCTGCATTAAAAAATGGAACCTTATTCCCGGAACTCTGTAAACCATTCTGTGGAAAGGGAGGAGGACAGTGCCTATGATGCCGCAGATGCCATCCCGCGAAAAGCTGCTCGCCTGGATTGATCAGGTCAGCTTTGCTGTTGTTGAAATGAACCTTTACCTCGACACCCACCCGGAGGATGAAGATGCACTTGCCTTTTTCCGGGAAAAAGTGAAGCTTCGAAAAGAAGCATTGAAACAGTACGCCGAACAGTACGGCCCGCTCACGATCGATACCGCCAACGACCGCATGAGCCGTTCTTTCGAATGGGTTATGCAGCCATGGCCGTGGGAAGTCAACCGGAAAGGAGGGTGCTGACGGATGTGGAATTATGAAAAACGCCTCGAGTATCCTGTAAACATCACGACACCAAACCCCAAAATCGCCCAAATTATCATGAGTCAGTATGGTGGACCGGATGGAGAGATGGGCGCATCCATGCGGTATCTCTCTCAGCGTTTCACAGCACCGAACCGAATTGTAGCGGGGGTGTTGAATGATGTTGGTACCGAGGAATTAGCTCATCTCGAAATGGTATCCACGATCGTTCATCAGCTTACCTGTGATCTTTCGCTGGAAGAAATTCAGAATTCCGGTTTTGCTAATTACTATGTAGACCACACAGCCGGAATCTGGCCACAGGCGGCCGGCGGAGTCCCGTTTAATTCCTGCGAATTTCAGTCGAAAGGCGATCCGTTAACAGATCTGTTCGAAGATCTCGCTGCAGAACAGAAAGCCCGATCAACGTACGACAACATCCTTCGCTTGGTAAAAGATCCGGAGGTAGCAGATCCGATTCGTTTCCTGCGGGCACGTGAGGTTGTGCATTTCCAGCGTTTTGGTGAAGCACTGCGTTCTGTACAGGATGAATTGAATTCGAAGAACTTTTATGCGTTTAATCCGTCGTTTGATGCAAAGACTTTCTGTGCGGCACCGCAGCCAGGGGCAGGTCAGGGGAATTGCTGCACAAGATAGTAAATTAAAAATCAAAGAACAGCACACCACTGGAAAATCCCATCTGAAAAACAGGTGGGATTTTTTGGGTTTACAGTAAGAAAATCTTATCCAGTCGTAAATCATTATCCCATCATAATATAGAAAAAAGACTTTCAAAAACAGAAAAGTCAGAAAGGATGTTCCATGGAAGCAATGAATTATGTAAAGCCCGAACTCATCGTCGTTGCGTTCGTGCTGTATTTTTTCGGTGTTGCTTTGCGGCAGGCACCGGATGCGGACAGCAGGATGGAAAAATCAGTAAGCAGCCCATCCGCCATGGTAAAAAAACTGCAGAAGTGGTGCAACCAGAAATAGAAAAAAGAATACTCAAAGACCCGGTTTTGTGTTATACTGGAAGATAGTTTAAAATGAACAGAAAGAAAAGAGCTTCAAAAAAGACTCGAAGTGTCAAATGTAAAATACAAAAGAGAAAAAATAAAGGTAATTTTTGCATACAGATTCATCGGGGGAATTGCGGCTGACAGGAGAGAACAACAGCAGATGAGAAAAAAGGCAGTAAAAAATGCAGGAATGATACGAATTTATCTGAATATGGCATGGAAACTTTTGCAGAAAAACCTGCTTAGCATCGTGATATTTGAGACGGTCTACCGCCTGTTTTCCAGCCAGCTGGTTTCAAGACTCGCCAATGCGGCGATCAACTTTTCCTTAAAACAGCTGGGAACGAGTTATATGACATCGGAAAACTTCAACAAGATCATGTTGCATCCGCTGACCCTTCTGTTGATTTTTGGAATTCTGCTTGTTTTCTTTTTCTGTATGCTGTTTGAAATCTATGCTGTCATGGCGGCTCTGGAGGCCTCCTGGAAACGAAAACGGATTTCCGTTCCTGTCATGATGCTTGCCGGCGGAAGAGGAGCCGCACAGTTTGTGCGTGCCCGCCCGTGGACCTGGTTTTTCTACATGGCAGCGAGCTTCCCGTACCTTTGGCTGCACAGCAGCTACAGCGCCATCCGCAGTATGAAACTGCTTCAGGTTTCCCTGACGAAGATTTTCAATGCCTTCCCGGCATACTGGATCCCTGTGGTGCTGACGATTCTGCTTGTCGCGTTCTCGTTTGTGTTTTCCTACACCATCCCGTTCCGGTGCATGATGACGGAAAAAGAGAAAAATACCCATCTGCGGGTGCGCCAGACACTGGAAAAACGCGTGCTGCGTGAGCTTGGCATCAACGTCTTTTTCCAGGTGATGATTTTTCTGATTACGTGGGTTTTGTATCTGATTTTCGGAACGGCTGTCGTTGCCTATGCAAAGCTGGTGAAAACGCCGTCTACCGTTGTCAGTACCGTCATCGTCTATGGTGACTGGGTCAAATCGACGATGAGCCTGATCGGCGGAGCGTTCGGCCTTGTCGGAAGCATTACGTATCTGTATCTGATTTTTATCCGTTCCTCCCGAAAGGGCTACCAGAAGAGCCGGACAACGAAAAAGCCGAGCTCGAAGCTGGTACGCACCTTCTGCGGTCCGGTAACGGCGGTGGTTCTCACGATCGCCATGCTGGCGGGAGAAACGGTTTATCTTGTATATGCCATGCGCGCAACACGTGCAGAGGCAACGGCTTCCTCCCAGTATATTTCGGTGTCAGCGCACCGGGGCGGAGCCAGAAAAGCACCGGAAAATACGATGAGCGCGATCAAATATGCAGTGGACAGCATGTCGGATTATGCGGAGATCGATGTACAGGAGACGAGTGATGGTGAGATTGTCCTTCTGCACGACACAAATCTGAAGCGGACAACCGGTCTGAATGCCAGCATCTGGACCCTGACCTACGATGAAATCAGCCAGCTTGATGCCGGTGTACGATTCAACAAAAAATTCCGCGGCGAGCAGATTCCGAAGCTGGAAGAAGTCATCGCGTACGCGAAAGGAAAAATCAACCTGAATATCGAAGTAAAATACAACGGCCACAACCAGAATATTGTCAAAAAAGTGGTGAAAATCATCGAGGACAATGACTTTGTGGATCAGTGTGTGCTGACTTCCATGAACTACAATTTCCTCAGGCAGGCAAAGAAAATCAATCCGGATATCAAGACCGGGTATACGATGAAAATGTCGTACGGAGGCCTGGAGGATATGGACGCGGCGGACTTCTTTTCTGTAAAATATACGTACATCACAGAAAGCTTTGTAGAGCATGCGCACAGTCTTGGTAAAGAAGTCTGTGCCTGGACGCTGAATTATCAGGGAGATATGCAGCGGATGGTCAACTGCGGCGTGGACAACATTATCACGGACGATCCGGAGCTGGTGCGTAAGGTTATCCTCGGAACGACCGACCGAAATCCGGGCTTTGTCAGCCTGCTTGGCTATGCACTGAAATAAATGGAGGAAAACAATGGAGGTGGAAACTTCATGGCAGAGAAAGTAAACATGCCATCCCAGAAGAAAGAAAAGAAGAAAAAGAGGAAGAAAAAACTTCCTTCGGATTTTTATGATTATAACCTGCTGGCCTGCACTATTTTGCTGGTCAGCTTCGGACTGATTATGCTGTACAGCGCGAGTGCCTACGAGGCGGCCAGTACATTCAAGGGAAATGATATGTATTATTTCACGCATCAGGCGGGGCTTTCTGCTATTGTTCTGGTGGGGATTGTGATATTGTCGAAGTTTGTAGATTATCATAGTGTATGGTTCCAGCGGATTGCAGCACTGGTATACTGGGGAAGTCTCCTTCTGATGGCGGCGGTAAGGTTTACGCCGCTTGGTTATGAAGCCTACGGGGCGAGAAGATGGCTCCGGATCGGCGGTGTCAGTCTTCAGCCTGCGGAGATTGGAAAGCTGGGGCTGATTCTGTATTTGCCATACATTATCCTGAAGATGGGAAAAAATATGCGTACCATCCGCGCAAAAGCGATTGTCCTCGGACTTGGCGTGCTGCAGGCGCTGGCTGCGTGGATTCTGACGGACAACCTGAGTACCGCCATTATTCTTGGACTCATCGCCTGCGTCATTTTGTTTCTGGCGGACCCGGAGGTAAAATTTTATGCGCGTGTGATTCCGGGCGCGGCAGTAATTGGCGTTTTTGCGATTATCATTTTAAAAAATAATCTGCAGATCTTTGAAAGAATAGGCGGTGACTTCCGGTCGAACCGTATCTATGAATGGCTTTCCGGAGGCAGCTATCAGATTCTGCAGGGACTTTATGCGATTGGATCCGGTGGATTTCTCGGAAAAGGACTTGGCAACAGTACGCAGAAGATTACAACAATTCCGGAAGCACAGAACGATATGATCTTCTCGATCATCTGCGAGGAGCTTGGAATATTTGGCGCGCTTCTTGTATTGCTGCTGTTTGGCTACCTGCTGTACCGTCTGTTTGTGGTTGCACAGAATGCGCCGGACGCGTATGGAATGCTGATGGTGAGCGGCGTTTTTGCACATATTTCCATTCAGGTTATTCTGAACCTGTGCGTTGTTCTGAAACTGATGCCGGCAACGGGAATTACCCTTCCATTTATCAGTTACGGAGGAACATCGGTGCTCTTTATCCTGACGGAAATCGGCATTGCCCTGTGCGTCTCCCGCTTTATTGTGTTCCAGGATGGAAAGAGCGGAGAAGGAGAGGCACAGGCGGAAGAACAGTAAAAGTAGAAAAATCTATTGACAAATGCCGGAATAACAGATACACTTTTTTCGAAAGAAATACTGGCTGCCGGGTAGAGGCAGGAAGGAGCAGAATAATGTTAGAAAAGATAAAAGAAATTTTAGTAGAACAGCTCAACTGTGATGCAGACAGCATCAACGAAGATACCTCTTTTAAAGATGACCTGGGTGCAGATTCCCTGGATCTTTACGAGATGGTTATGGCATTAGAAGACGAGTACGGAATTGAAATCGACACCGACGAACTGACAGACCTTTCTACCGTCGGCGACTTTATGGAATATTTGAAACAGCACGGCGTAGAGGTCTGAAAAAGAGCATTGCCGCTGGCAAAAGTGGAAGGATGGTGCAGCTCGGAAGAAACGCCGGGCTGTTTTCCATTCTAAATAAATGGTGGAAGGGAACAGACAAAAGGATTGTTCCAGAAAAACCAGAAATCAGGAGAAAAGAAAAATGAGCAATGTAAAAACAAGATTTGCACCGAGCCCGACAGGCCGGATGCATGTAGGAAACCTGCGTACTGCCCTGTATGCGTATCTGATCGCAAAACACGATGACGGAACCTTTATGCTCCGTATCGAGGATACCGACCAGGAGCGTTTCCAGGAAGGCGCACTTGATATCATCTACCGTACCTTAAAAGAGACCGGCCTGGTACACGACGAGGGACCGGACAAAGACGGCGGCTGCGGCCCGTACGTACAGAGCGAGCGTAATGCAGCAGGTCTGTACCTGAAATACGCAAAACAGCTGGTAGAGCAGGGTGACGCTTATTACTGCTTCTGTGACGCAGAGCGCCTGAGCCAGTGCAAGCGTAACGTAGGCGGAAAAGAAATCTCGATCTACGACAAACACTGCCTTGGTCTTTCCAAAGAGGAAGTAGAGGCCAATCTGGCAGCCGGCAAACCGTACGTCATCCGTTTCAATATGCCGACCGAAGGAACCACAACCTTCCATGATGAGATCTACGGAGATATCACCGTAAACAACGAGGAGCTGGAAGACCTGATCCTGATCAAATCCGACGGATATCCGACCTACAACTTCGCAAACGTCATCGACGACCATCTGATGGGTGTAACCCACGTTGTCCGCGGTAATGAGTATCTGTCCTCATCCCCGAAATACAACCGTATTTACGAGGCATTCGGCTGGGAAGTTCCGGTTTACGTACACTGTCCGCTGATCACCAACGAGGAGCATCAGAAGCTGTCCAAACGCTGCGGCCATTCTTCTTATGAAGACCTGATCGATCAGGGCTTCTTAAAAGATGCCATTGTCAACTTCGTAGCCCTTCTTGGATGGAGCCCGGAAGGAAACCGCGAGATCTATTCTCTCGAGGAGCTGGTAAAAATCTTCGATTACCACCACATCAGCAAATCTCCGGCCGTTTTCGATATGACAAAACTCCGCTGGATGAACGGCGAGTACATGAAGGCAATGGACGACGAGAAGTTCTATGAGATGGCGCTTCCGTATATCCAGAAGACAATCCACCGTCCGCTCGATTTTAAGAAAATTGCAGCCATGGTAAAAACAAGAATCGAAGTATTCCCGGATATTGCAGACCTCATCGACTTCTTCGAGGAAGTTCCGGAATACGACGCTTCGATGTACACTCACAAAAAGATGAAGACAAACGAGGAGACCTCCCTTGCACTTCTTCAGGAAGTAAAACCGCTGCTGGCAGCGCAGGAAGATTTCAGCAATGATGCTCTCTTTGAGATGCTCAGCGCATTCGGAAAAGAAAAAGGATACAAGACCGGTTATATTATGTGGCCGATCCGTACCGCTCTTTCCGGAAAACAGATGACACCGGCCGGCGCAACGGAAATCCTTGAGGTTCTGGGAAAAGAGGAGTCTCTTGCCCGCATCGACAAAGCGATTGAGAAATTATCCAAATGATATATAATAATTCACAGAAAAAAGCGGTGATGCATACCACCGGCCCCATGATGGTCCTTGCCGGACCGGGGTCGGGGAAAACCGCAGTGATTACGGGGCGGACCTGCCAGCTTGTAACGAGCGGCATTTCCGCCTCTCGTATTCTTGTCGTAACATTTACGCGTGCGGCGGCAAAAGAGATGAAGGAGCGGTATTTGAAGGCGATGGGAAAGACGAGTACCCAGGTCACCTTTGGAACGTTCCACGGGGTATTCTACGCGATTCTGCGCCATACGTATCGCATGTCCGGCAACAATATTTTAAGCGAGGAAGAGAAAAAGCGGCTGATGCGCGAGCTGGTCAACCACTATGCCAGAGACCTGGAGGAAGAGGATCTCGAGGAAAATCTGGCGCGCGAAATCAGCACTGTGAAGAACAATCAGATCCCGCTGGAACATTACTATTCCGCCTGTATGCCGCAGGAAAAATTTCGCGAAATCTATGAGGCGTATGAGAAATGGCGGAAGGAGAACAAAAAACTCGATTTCGACGATCTGATGGTGCAGTGCAAACGTCTCTTTCTGGAGCGGCCGGAGGTCCTCCGCGCCTGGCAGCAGAAATTTCAGTATATCCTGATTGACGAGTTTCAGGACATCAGCCCCGTGCAGTATGAGATTGTGCGGATGCTGGCGCTGCCGGAAAATAACCTCTTTATTGTCGGTGATGACGATCAGTCGATTTATCAGTTCCGCGGGGCCAAGCCGGAGATCATGCTGAATTTTCCGAAAGATTACCCGGGCGCGGCGCAGGTAGTGCTCGATAAAAATTACCGTAGTACGGAATTTATCGTGAAGCGGTCCCAATGCCTGATCCACCACAACAAAAAGCGGTATGAAAAGGCGATTTCCACCGACAACGAGAAAGGCGCTCCGGTTGCAATCCGGGGATATAAGAACCCGCGCGAGGAGATGCGTGCCGTTGCCGAGGAGCTGCGGGAGGCGGAGAAAAACGGCTGTCCGTATGAAGAGATGGCGCTTTTGTTCCGCACGAATCTTGGCTGCCGGACAGCAGTAGAGGAACTGATGGAAGCACAGATCCCGTTCCAGATGCGGGATACCCTGCCGGATCTCTATGACCACTGGATTGCGAAAGATCTGCTGACGTATCTGAATCTTGCGATGGGAAGCCGGAAGCGCGGCGAGTTTTTAAAGATTGCCAACCGCCCGAACCGTTATCTGTCGCGGGATGCCTTTGAGGAGGCGACTGTTTCGTTCGATGCACTTCTGGAATATTACGAAGAAAAAGACTGGATGTGCCAGCGGATCCGCAAACTGGAGCAGGATATCACGACACTGACGCATTTATCGCCGTTCGGCGCGGTCAATTACATCCGCTATGCGATCGGCTATGAACAGTATGTGAAGGAATATGCTGCATACCGCCATCTGAAAGAGGATGATCTGATTTCCGTTTTGGACGAGCTGCAGGAGGCGGCAAAGACCCAGAAAAGCATCGAGGGCTGGTTTGCACATATTGAGGAATACCAGCAGAAGATGAAGGAAAAACAGAAGCAGCGCGCAGAGAGTGCGGAAGGAGTTATGGTTTCCACCCTGCACAGCGTCAAGGGACTCGAGTACGACAAGGTCTATCTTCTTGACGTCAACGAGGGTGTAATGCCGTATCAGAAAGCAGTCCTTGCGGAGGCGATCGAGGAGGAGCGGCGGATGTTCTACGTCGGAATGACGCGCGCCCGGAAAGAGCTGACGCTCTGTTACGTGGAGGAACGGTTTGAAAAGAAAGTCGAGCCGTCCCGGTTCCTGGACGAGGTGATCCAGTAAATTTGTACTGTTGTGAAAGATGTTGAAAATAAATTTACTAATTGATAAAATTTTAACAAATAATACATTGACAAAGTTTTAACAATGAAGTATAGTAATACCTGTAAGCGGGAACAATAAGATGACCGCAAAGCGAGGAGGAAAAACATTATGAAAATTTTATTTTACGATACCCAGAGCTACGACAGAGAATCTTTCGACCGAACCAAAGAGCAGTTTCCAGAAATTGAAGTGGAATATTTAAAAACCGGCCTTGCTGCAAGAACCGCTTCCCTGGCAAAGGGCTACGATGCCGTGTGCGCCTTCGTAAACTCCGATGTCGGAACAAAAACCGTAGAAGCACTGCATGAGGCAGGTGTCAAGCTGATCCTGATGCGTTGCGCAGGCTTCAACAACGTAGATTTAAAGACAGCTGCAAAATACGGCATTGATGTACGCCGTGTACCGGGTTACTCCCCGGAGGCTGTAGCTGAGCATGCGATGACACTGGCCATGACGGTCAACCGCCACATGCACAAAGCATATACGAAAGTAAGAGAAAACGACTTCAGCCTGGGCGGACTGATGGGATTTAACTTCTATCAGAAGACCGCCGGAATCGTCGGAACCGGAAAAATCGGTGCGGCTATGGCAAGAATCTGCCGCGGTTTCGGCATGAAAGTTATTGCTTACGATGTATACCAGAATGAATCCTTAAAAGATTTTGTTACGTACGTAACTCTTGATGAACTGCTGGCACAGAGTGATCTGATCTCCCTGCACTGCCCGCTGATGGACAGCACATACCACATGATCAACCGCGAGAGCATCAAAAAGATGAAAGACGGCGTGATCCTGGTCAATACGTCCCGCGGAGGTCTGGTAAAGACAGACGACCTGATCGAGGGAATCCGTGCAAGAAAATTCTTCGGCGTCGGCCTTGACGTATACGAGGAGGAAACCCCGAACGTATTCGAGGACCGTTCCGATGAGATTCTGGAGCACTCCACCACAGCACGTCTCCTGTCCTTCCCGAACGTTATGATCACTTCACATCAGGGATTCTTCACCGAGGAAGCACTGCGTGCGATTGCAGAGACCACACTGCAGAATGCACTGGATTTCGAGGCAGGAAAAGAGACCCCGAACATTGTCCGTGCATAATGGAAATCCACTAGAAAACAGTTATCTTATAAGAGAACAAGAGACAACCCATTTTCGGCGGGTTGTCTCTTTTAAATTATGAGAAAATAGTGTATGATGGTAGATAGCAGAAAAAACGGCCAGAGGAAAACACTGGCCGGATACAAAAGGAGAGCAGGATTTTATGGACTGTAAAGAAGCAGAAAAATTAATACAGCCATACGTGCAGGGAAATATGCCGGAGAAAGAGATGGAACCGTTTATTTCCCATATCCGGAAATGCCATACATGCCACGAGGAACTGGAGACATATTTTATTGTGAACCGTGCGATGGCATATTTCGAGGATGACGCGCCCGATTCCTACAATCTGACAGGACTTCTGGAACGCGATCTGGAGAAAAAAGAGGAAGAAGCGAGACACCGCCGGTACAAAGATACGTTTTTCCGGGTGCTGATGCTGATTCTCGTTCTGTTTCTGGTGCTCCTGGCTCTGCACTATTTTGAAGTGATAGAATTACCCTGGCTGAAAGGATTATTATGAGTGATAAAATCGTATTACTGGACGGACACAGTATTCTGAACCGGGCTTTTTACGGCGTACCGGATCTGTCCAATGCAGAAGGACTGCACACGAACGCCGTATATGGATTCCTGAATATTCTGTTTAAAATTCTCGATGAGGAGCAGCCGCAGTATCTTGCCGTGGCGTTTGACCTCCATGCGCCGACATTCCGCCACAAAATGTATGACCAGTACAAGGAAACGAGAAAGCCGATGCCGCAGGAATTGCGCGAACAGGTCCCGGTGATCCAGGAAGTGCTCGCAGCAATGGACATTGAGATTGTCACAAAAGAGGGCTATGAGGCGGATGATATCTTAGGAACGCTCGGCCGCAAATGCGAGGCGGAAGGGATGGAAGTTACGATCGTATCCGGAGACCGCGACCTGCTGCAGCTTGCAACGGACCACATTCTGATCCGGATTCCAAAGACCGTAAAGCGTGTGACGACGATTGAAAATTACCACACGGCAGAGGTGCTGGAAAAATACAGTCTTCTCCCGAAACAGATCATCGATCTGAAAGCGCTGATGGGCGATACCGCAGACAATATCCCGGGTCTGCCGGGTGTCGGCGAGAAAACCGCGACGAAAATCCTGCTGCAGTACGAGACACTGGAAAATGCGCATGCACATTTCGAGGAGATCAAACCGAACAAGGCAAAAGAGGCGATGCGTGATCATTATGATCTGGCGGAATTAAGCAAAAAACTTGCAACGATTGATACCGATGCGCCGGTGGAGCTCGACCGTGAAAAAGCGGCACTCTCGAATTTTTATACATCAAAAGCGTATGAGATGTTCAAACGTCTGGAGTTTAAAAACCTGCTGGGCCGCTTCGAGGAGACGAATGCAGAACCAGAGGATGCCGTCTTTCTGCGCACCGTAACGGATTTTTCCGAGGCGGAAGAACTCTTTGGAACCATCGCGAAGGAGGAGAAGGCAGGAGCCGCTCTTCTGACAGAAGAAACCCCGAAGGACGGACCGATGGCAGATCGGAGCCGTTCACTTGTCGGTATGGCAGTTGCGTATGGAAGCGGAGAGCCGGATGTTGTTTACTTCCCAGCAGAAGGTTTCCTGACCGGAGATTATTTAAAAGAAAAATTGACTGAGTTGCAGAAGCAGATTCCGGTTTTCTGCGTCATGGACGGAAAAGAATTTCTGAAGGATATGCCGGACGCCGATGAAGCCCATCTGTTTGATGCCGGAATTGCCGCGTATTTATTAAATCCATTGAAATCACAGTATTCGTACGATGATATCGTAAAAGAGTACGTACACCGCTATGTGCCGGCAGTGGAAGAGATCTTCGGCGGAAGCAAGATTCCGGCCGCAGGAAAGATGACGCCGGAACAGCAGGAGTCGTATGCAGGTCATCAGGCGTATGCTGTATTTGCCGCACAGGAAAACATGGAAAAGCTGCTGAAGGAGCAGGGCATGTGGGATCTGTACCGGAATGTGGAGATTCCGCTGGTGTTTACGCTCCGTCAGATGGAAGCGGATGGAATCGCCGCAGAAAAAGAAGCACTTTCCGTTTACGGAGCTGAGCTGGCGGAGCGGATCGGAGAGCTGGAGGCACAGATCTACGAGGAGGCCGGCGAGGAGTTCAACATCAATTCCCCGAAGCAGCTCGGCGTGATTCTGTTTGAAAAGCTGCAGCTTCCGGGCGGCAAAAAGACCAAGACGGGTTATTCCACCGCCGCCGATGTGCTCGAAAAGCTCGCACCGGATCACAAACTCGTTGCCGATATTCTGGAGTACCGCCAGCTTGCCAAACTGAAATCGACGTACGCCGACGGTCTGCAGGCCGTGATCGGGAAAGATGGAAGAATCCATTCGACATTTAACCAGACCATCACCGCGACCGGCCGCATCAGCAGTACCGATCCGAATCTGCAGAACATTCCAGTGCGGATGGAGCTTGGCCGTCTGATCCGGAAAGCCTTCGTGCCAAAGCCTGGCTGTGTCTTTCTGGATGCCGACTATTCCCAGATTGAGCTCCGCGTGCTGGCCCACATGTCGGGCGATGAAAACCTGATCGAGGCGTACCGCGAGGCGGAGGATATCCACCGCATGACGGCATCGAAAGTGTTCCATGTGCCGCTTGAAGAGGTAACACCGCTGCAGAGAAGAAATGCGAAGGCGGTCAACTTCGGTATCGTATACGGCATCAGTTCGTTCGGTCTGGGCCAGGATCTCGGCATCAGCCGGAAAGAGGCAGAGGCCTATATCCAGCAGTATTTCGAGACGTATCCGGGTATCCATGAGTTTTTGAACCGCTGCGTAGAGGATGCCAAAGAGAAAGGCTATTCCGTGACGATGTTCGGACGCAGACGGCCGATGCCGGAGCTGAAATCGAGCAACTTTATGCAGCGGTCATTCGGCGAGCGCGTTGCGATGAATGCGCCGATCCAGGGAACGGCGGCGGATATTATTAAAATAGCGATGATCCGCGTGGCGAAACGGCTGAAAGAGGAGCAGTTAAAGACCAGACTTCTTCTTCAGGTACACGATGAGCTGCTGCTGGAAGTGCCGGAAGACGAGCTCGAAAAGGCAGAACAGATCCTGGAAGAGGAGATGACCGGGGCAGCACATCTGGCTGTCAAACTCGAGATCGATATGCACACAGGAAACAACTGGTACGAGGCGAAATAGCGCACTCATACCAGGAGCGAAAGGATACAAAAGAATGAAAGTTTTTGGAATTACAGGCGGCGTTGGCGCCGGAAAAAGCGAAGTGCTCACGTACCTTGGACAGAATTATGATGCAACGGTGATCCAGGCGGACGAGGCAGGTTACCTTGTGATGCTGCCGGGCGGCGAATGCTATGGAGAGATTGTGAAGCTGTTCGGCAGACAGATCACCACAGAGACCGGCGAACTTGACCGGAAACGGATTGCTGAGATCGTTTTTCAGGACGAAGAAAAGTTAAAAGCCCTGAATGCGATCATTCATCCGGCGGTAAAACGGTATATCAAAAAAGCCATTGCAGCCGCGGAAAAAGCAGGGACGGAATACGTCTTTGTGGAGGCCGCACTCTTAATCGAAGAAAAATATGATGAAATTTGTGATGAACTGTGGTATATTTATGCGGATGAAGAAGTCCGGAAGGAGCGATTGATCGAAGGACGCGGCTATTCCGAGAAGAAAGTTCGCGAAATCATGGCAAATCAGCTTTCCGAGGATGAATTCAGCAGCCACTGCGATTTTGAAATCGACAACAGCGGCGATTTTGAGGAAACAAAAAAACAGTTAGACCATAGGATGAAAAGATATGAAACTTTGTAGTATTGCAAGTGGTTCGAGCGGAAACTGCATTTTCGCGGGAAGCGAGACCACAAGCCTTCTGATCGATGCGGGCATCAGCGGAAAGCGCGTGGAGGCGGGACTGGCTGTTCTCGACCGCAGCGCGAAGGAGCTGGACGGCATTCTCGTGACACATGAGCATTCCGATCATATCCAGGGCCTTGGCGTGCTGGCGCGCCGGTACGGTATTCCGATTTACGCAACGGATGGAACAATTCAGGCGATGCAGCAGACGAAGAGCCTTGGAAAGTTTCCGGAGGGGATTTTCCACACGATTCACGCGGATGACACGTTTACGCTGGGTGATATCGCCGTACATCCGTTTACGATCTCCCACGATGCGGCAGAGCCGGTCGGCTACCGCATGGAATCCGGCGGGAAATCGATTGCGATCGCGACGGACCTTGGTGTCTACAGCGATTACACGGTTCAGAATCTGACCGGGCTGGATGCCGTTTTGTTGGAGGCAAATCACGACGAGAACATGCTTGCGGTCGGACCGTACCCGTATCCGTTAAAACAACGGATCGCCGGGGCGAAAGGCCATTTATCGAACCTGGCGGCAGGCCATCTCCTCTGCGAGATTCTGCACGACAATCTGCAGGAAGTGCTGCTCGGCCATCTGAGCAAGGAAAATAATTATGAGGCACTGGCCTTTGAAACCGTGGCCTGCGAGGTCACAACGGGTGATAATCCGTATCACTCGGGTGATTTTCATCTCGCTGTCGCTAAAAGAAGCGAAGTATCACCGTTAATTGAGGTTTAAATATACATTTTTAGCTACATACCATGTTTTTCGCAAGGCCGCCATTACCGGTTTTTCCGGGGCTTTGACATAAAACCAGAAAAAGGAGAATGGAAACATGAAGAAGACAATTATCACTGTCGTAGGCAAGGACACCGTGGGCATTATCGCAAAGGTATGTAATTATCTGGCAGAGAACCAGGTAAACATCGAAGACATTTCTCAGACGATTGTGCAGGGATATTTCAACATGATGATGGTAACGGACGTCTCCAAGAGCGAGAAATCCAACGCAGAGCTTGCAAAAGATCTGGAGGAGCTTGGAAGTTCCATCGGCGTTGTCATCCGCTGCCAGCATGAAGATATTTTCAATATGATGCATCGTATCTAAAGCGAAGGAGAAAAACGACATGATAAATCTGTTTGAAGTAAAGGAAACGAACGAGATGATCGAAAAAGAGAATCTGGACGTTCGTACCATTACCCTTGGAATCAGTCTTATGGACTGTATCGACTCCAATCTTGACAAGCTGAACCGCAAAATCTACGACAAAATCACGACGACTGCCAGAAATCTGGTTTCCGTAGGTGAGGAGATCGAGGGCGAGTTCGGTATTCCGATTGTAAACAAGAGAATTTCCGTTACCCCGATTGCCTTAGTCGGCGCAGCAGCCTGCAGAACGCCGGAGGATTTCGTGACGATTGCACAGACTCTGGACCGTGCGGCAAAAGAAGTCGGCGTCAATTTCCTCGGCGGCTATTCCGCTCTGGTAAGCAAAGGTATGACGACAGCAGATGAGCTTCTGATCCGTTCTATCCCGCAGGCACTGGCTGTTACGGATTTTGTCTGCAGCTCCATCAACCTTGGCTCCACCAAAACCGGTATCAACATGGATGCTGTCAAACTGATGGGTGAGATCATCAAGAAGACGGCGGAGGCAAGCAAAGAGAACAATTGCCTTGGATGCGCAAAACTCGTTGTTTTCTGCAATGCACCGGACGACAACCCGTTCATGGCAGGCGCTTTCCACGGCGTAACCGAGGCGGATGCCATCATCAATGTCGGCGTTTCCGGCCCTGGTGTTGTCAAACATGCTCTGGAAAAAGTACGCGGCGAGAACTTTGAGGTACTCTGCGAGACGATCAAGAAGACCGCATTTAAGGTAACGCGTGTCGGCCAGCTCGTTGCACAGGAGGCTTCCAAGCGGCTGAACATTCCGTTTGGTATCATTGACCTTTCCCTGGCACCGACTCCGGCGATCGGAGATTCCGTTGCGGATATCCTTGAGGAGATCGGCCTCGAGCACGCAGGTGCACCGGGAACGACGGCGGCGCTGGCACTTCTGAACGATCAGGTGAAAAAGGGCGGTGTTATGGCATCTTCCTATGTCGGCGGTCTCTCCGGCGCATTCATCCCGGTTTCTGAGGACCAGGGTATGATCAACGCAGTCAACGACGGTGCGTTGACCATCGAGAAGCTGGAAGCTATGACTTGTGTCTGCTCTGTAGGCCTTGACATGATCGCCATCCCGGGAGACACGAAAGCATCGACCATCTCCGGAATCATCGCAGATGAGCTTGCCATCGGTATGGTCAACCAGAAAACAACGGCAGTCCGCCTGATTCCGGTCATCGGAAAAGGCGTGGGCGAGACCGTAGAATTTGGCGGCCTCCTCGGCTATGCACCGATCATGCCGGTCAACAACTTCTCCTGCGAGGCATTCGTCAACAGAACAGGAAGAATCCCGGCACCGATTCATTCGTTTAAAAACTAAAGAGAAAGCTGAAAAGCCGGCAGTGATCCTGAATGGAAAGGATCGCTGCCGGCTTTTTTTACTATCTGCGCAAATAAAAATAGTAATTTTAAGGAATGTATAGTATGATATATTACATATTGATAATTTTACTTGCAACCCATAAAAAGTGTAAGAAAAAATGAATTATTACGGGGAACTTCAGCGGTAGCAGCCGTTGTTCTAGCAATACCTCTGCGGATGTGGATGTGAAGGCCGCCATAGAAAACACAAAGTATTATTTGAACAAAAACGGCAAAATGCAGACTGGCTGGCAGAAGATCGGTGGAAAATGGTATTACATGGATAAGAACGGAGCGCTGCAGGAATCTAAATGGATCAGCGGAATTTATTATGTAAAAGTCGATGGGCAGTCCGTTCGTCTGATGAAAGACCGGAAAGCTTTCCTTCCTCCCGGTAAATCGCACGGATCGGGTTCATGATGAGGTACAAAACAGACTGTTTCCTCAGATCTTTCGGTATGACCTCCAGTGCCTCATGGAACTTGCGCCTGTAATGTACCCAGCACCCTGCGATCTTCAGATCTCCAAAATATGATGTTCCTCAACTTCGACTTTTCAGGCACAAAGCGGTAACATCTGGATATGGCATCTGGAAGCTGTTTTCATTCTTTTTGCCGATCTGTTTTTTTCTTTTTGGCTGCTCTTATTGGACAGCACGATCTGTTCCATCATCAGCTGCATCTTATCATTGCGGGTCTGTGTCTGTTTTGTCAGTTCCTCCATCTGATCCTGAAGACAGAGAAACAGAAGAAAATATATCTGCCGAAAGTCCATTTCCGTTTTTGATACACATCACTGGAACTTTGGGCACAGTTGCTGTTCTTTTTTTGCCTTTTAACGCTAAAAGGTAATGTTTTTCTTGTGTGCAGTAAAGTGTTAGAGTATAATAAAACCAGTTTTTTTGCATAAGTTTAAGCGGAGAATCCTGCCGTAGCAGGATCCTTTCTTACGGTGTTATTTCACAGACGTAACCATAATAGTTTTACTGCAGGGGGGGATAGAAAATGAAAACAAAAGAGATTCAGGAACTCTATCAAATAAAATTACATAGTATGGACACGATCCTGCATCAGATATCGCTTATGGATCAGGTGGAAAATGAGCAGGAGCTGTCAGAAATTATTCACTCTTTGTTGCAGGCGATTGGAAACTATACAGGGGCAGACCGGGTATATGTTTTTGACTGGGAAACCGATCAGAAGGACAGTCTGAGCAATACATTTGAATGGTGTGCCGATGGAGTGGCACCAGAGATAGATAACCTTCAGGCAATCCCGGTCAGTTCGATGCCGAACTGGGTGAAACGATTTGAAAACAAGGAAGTAATCGTGATTCATGATCTGGAAGCGACAAAAAATTCTGAACCGGAAGAATATGAATTGTTAAAAACACAGGAAATATGTTCCTTGATTGCGGTGCCGATTTATGCCAATCATCAGATGAATGGATTCATCGGGGTAGATAATCCTGATTTGAGGCAGAATGAGATTTCCATTACACTGCTGTCTGATGTTGGCGGACATCTTGGATGTGTGAGGGAAAATCTGAAAAGTACGGTACTGTTGAAAAAGGCTCTTGATGAGGCGACAAAGAGGTCAGAGATTATTGCCGCAATTGCTACGTTGTATGTAACAATCGTACAAGCCAATGTTAAAGAGCGGACATATGAGCTTTTGAAAGGCCATGACCTTGTGCAAAAAATCCTTGGACAAAAGGGGAAAATTGATGATGTTATGGAAAGACTTCCAACAGCATTTGCCGCCCAGGAAGAGAGAAAAAAATACCGGGAGTTTCTTGACTTTGATACATTGACAGAGAGACTTCGTAATACGAATTTTGTTTCGATTGAATTTATGGGAGTAAACGGAGAATGGCGGCTGGCCAGATTTATTGTAAAGAGCAGAGATGCACATGGAAACGCTGTGGATGTGCTTTATGTCGTACGAGATATTACGGAAGAAAAATCACGGGAACTCATGTATCAGAAACAGCTTAAGGAAAGCATGGAAGATGCTCATCGCGCGAATCTTTCAAAAACAGCCTTTCTCCGGCGTATGAGCCACGATATCCGTACACCGCTAAACGGAATCGTGGGGATGATCCATATCGCTGAAAAATATAACAATGATGTGGTCAAGTTAAGGGAATGCAGGAAGAAGGTACTTCAGTCCGCCGATTATCTGCAAAATCTGATCAACAATGTCCTGGATATCAGCAAACTGGAATCCGGTTCCCTTGTGTTGGAACATAAATCCTTTGATCTGGCAGAACTGTTAAGGAATAATCTGACGGTTGTTGCAATGAGTGCTTATGAGAATGGTGTAAGATTTGAAGGCGGCGTGGAAGCAAGCACAATCCGCCACAGATATTTGATTGGAAGTCCGGTACATCTGAGCAGGGTTTTAATGAATCTTTCTTCCAACGCGATTAAATACAATCATTTTCATGGAACAGTGAATGTTCATTGCGAAGAATTATCGGATGATGGGAATATAGCTGTTTTTCAGTTTGTATGTTCAGATACCGGTCTTGGTATGAGTGAAGAATTTCAAAAACATGCGTTTGATGCTTTTGCGCAGGAAGGCAAACAGTCAACTACAACATTCAGTGGCTCCGGTCTGGGACTTTCGATTGTCAAAGATATTGTTGAACGGATGGGTGGAACGATAGAACTGGAAAGCGAAGAAAATGTAGGAAGCACGTTTACGGTTACGGTTCCATTTGAAATAGATTATTTGGCTGAAAATAATGATTCACAGAAGGACAGCTACTCACAGGACAGGGATCTGTCAGGAAAACGGGTGCTTCTTGTTGAAGATAATGTCATTAATATGGAGATAGCCCATGAAATCCTGGGGGAGGAGCATCTGAACATTACAGAAGCGAAAAACGGAAAAGAGGCACTTGAAATATTTCAGAATTCCAGGTTGGATGAGTATGATGTCATCATCATGGATGTGATGATGCCGGTCATGGATGGGCTGGAAGCAACAAAAGCAATTCGTATGCTGGAACGTGAAGATGCCAAAAAGATTCCAATCATTGCCATGACGGCAAATGCTTTTGAGGAAGATCGGAAAGCATGTCTGGAGGCCGGGATGAATGAACATATTGGAAAGCCGATTGATATTCCGCGATTAAAAAGAGCGATCACAAAACTGCTGACAAAAAAGGGGTAGTAAACGCAAAAACATAATCATTCATTGAAATTAAGAAAAACTATAGTAATTTTATTAGGACTTTTGATATTTAGCAGTCACCCTGGCAGGGTGCAAAAACACAGATAACACGAAAGAAGAAACCGAAAAGCCTGTTATTACCCTCGGCAGCGACAGCTATCCACCATACAATTATCTGAATGAGGATGGTGTACCGACAGGAATTGATGTAGAACTGGCTACGGAAGCATTCAAAAGAATGGGATAACAGGTGAAGGTTGTCCAGATCAACTGGGAGGAGAAAAAAGAACTGGTGGAGAGCGGCGAGATTGATTGTATCATGGGCTGTTTTTTCTATGGAAGGACGTCTTGACGATTACCGCTGTCCAGTCCACAACCAAACCGGAAAGCATCTTTCTGAACCGGACGGATGAGAGGATCCCAAAGCTGGGAAATCTGATCATCCTGGGACACCGGGAGCTGATCTATACGTTTCTGGGAAAAGGATATGTAGATGCGGTTGCTGCACACGAGGAATCTATCGTTCAGTATAGGAAGGATTATGATGCAAGCTTCCGTATCCTGGAAGAGCCTCTGATGATCACCGGAATAGGCGTTGCTTTTGCAAAAGAGGATGACAGGGGAATCTGTGAGCAGATGGGCCAGACACAGGAAGAGATGCGTCTGGATGGCACATCCCTGAAAATCATTGAAAAATACCTGGATGATCCCCAGAAGTATCTGGAGGTGGAGAAAAACGGATCCAGCTGCTCGGCGGTCTGATAGGAATCTGTGTAGCTGTAGTCTCTCTGTTTTATTTCTTCCACGCAGAAAAAGCAGAAGCAGAGAAAAGAATGGTGGAGATTGTAAACTATGTGAAAGTGCAGTGTTCCACTACACCCATTATAATGAATCTTCGGAATCCAAAAGTCTCCTCCGTGCCATTGAAAGTGCCAGACAAATGAGTACAAATATTAAAATGGAAACAGAAAACGGCGGGCAGCTAAGAGAGGATTTCCTGAAAGAAAAAAGGTGCCGACGTGACAAAAACATGGGATGGTCAGGAAGCTGTTGAACTGTTCAGAAATAGTGAACCTGGTGAATTTGATGTCATTCTTATGGACATTATGATGCCGGTCATGAATGGTTATGAAGCTACAAAGATGATTAGGTCTCTGGACAGAGAGGATGCAAAGAAAATACCGATCATTGCAATGACAGCAAATGCGTTCACGGAGGACAGAATAAGGGCAAAAGAAGCAGGGATGAATGAACATGTTGCTAAGCCTGTTGATGTGGAATTACTGATGAAAGTAATTTATAGCGGGAGTGCTATGAAGCATTAATAGTACATGAGAAAACAAGGAGGAATTCAGTTGTTGGAGAAAGCGGTTCAGGCTGCAATATATGAAAAAGCTCTTAAAAATCATTATATAGAAATCCTGTACATTGATTTTGAAGATACTCATGCGTTATGCATCTGGCAATATAGATGATCTTAATCGGATAAAACAGCAGATGACGATGGAAGCAATCACACAGGGAACAGCAGAACACATCATGCATCATGTTATGATCAATTTTATACTGAATGGTGAGATGCGTTTCATGCAGTTTGACTTTACAAGAGAAAGTGCAGATACAAAAAATGTTTTCCTGTTTGTGGAGGACTATACAGTTCCACAGCAGCAGATGATGCTGCTGCTGGAAAAAAGCTGGTTCTATAACAGAACCAGCTTTTTTGTGTATTCATGGACGAACTGTGTCCCTGTTTTGTGAGAACGGACAGTCTCGTAAAAAAGAGAGGCCTGTATATCGCTCTCAAAGGCGGCAAGTGCATCGCCGGTAAGAAGCCGCGGGGCGTCGGCTGCCTTGGCAATGAGCGGCAGAGAAGAACGTCTTCTAATCTCTTTTAACAATGCACCGGCACTTTTTCGGAAACCGAGAACACGGTTATAGCCGGCCGGGTACAATGTTTTCTGGTTCAGAAGCAGATGCATCAGGGCACGGCTGATGCGGGTGTAGGTCATCTCTTTTGTTTTGAGCTGCAGGGCGAACTCCGAGAATGAGGAGCATGCGTGGCGCTGGCGGAGGATGCGGTTGGCAAGATCCGGCGAAAGATCAAGATAAGAGGAAAGGGATTCCTTCGTTTCTGTGAGGAGCCGCGCGGCGAGGAGCAGGCTGAAATCATCGCTGGAAAGCAGGCCGTGTGCGGTGACGGCGTCCTGGAAAGCGGGATAGACTGCTTCCGGCATGCAGGAGGCGAGCGCGGACAGTTCCGGATCCTTATGCGGATTGGAAAAAAGAAGATTCCGCATTGCTGTAGCAGAAGGGAGTGCCTGTGTGAAAAGCGCTCCTTCGTGGTAGCCGCTGCCCTCCCGGCGGATCGTTACCGGCCGAATGCGGCTTTGTGACAGCAGAAGTGCCTGGACATATTCAATGCCTAAAATATTGTTTGGTTCTTTTAAAAAGGTATCAAGTTCTTCTTTTGAAAGCGAAGAGAAGGAAGCGCTGTCAGAAAAATAAGCGGAAAGTGCCTGTGCGCGCGCCGTCGGGAAGGAAAGTCCGTTCCGAAGCAGACCGGAGAGCAGCTCGCGGTATTCCTCCGGCTCGTGGAGCAGAACATCAGCGAGTTCCAGAAACGGCGCCGTGTCTCCATATTCACTGCCAAAGCAGAGAAAATCGACGCAGCCAAGCGCAGTAAGAAGCGATACCGCCCCGCGTGCGAAATGCTGTGCACTGCCGAGTGCAAAGTGACACGGAAGCTGTAAGATAAGGTCCGCGCCGCCAAGAAGCGCCAGCTCCGCACGGTCATGTTGGTCAAGAATCGCAGGTGCGCCGCGCTGGACGAAATCGCCGCTCATAATCACGACAAGATAGTCCGCCCCGGTCAGTTCCCTGGCTTTTGCCAGCTGATAAGCATGGCCGTTATGAAAAGGATTATATTCTGCAATGACTGCGGTAATGGTCATAAAACGTACCTTCTTTCGAAAAAAATAGCACGATTCCAAACAGAGAGGAACCGCGGATCACATAGCCCTATCGTAACAAAAACAGAAAAGGAATGCAAGAATTCCTCCGTTTTGGATTTTTTGTCCAGTTGTTTTGAATTTTATACTTGCGAAAGGGCAAAAAGCGTACTACAATGAGAATATCGAGTAAATTTATCGAAAGGAGTCAAAAGATCATGGGATTTATTGACACAATTAAAGCAAGAGCAAAAGCAGACAAAAAAACAATTGTACTGCCAGAGTCAGAAGACAGAAGAACATATGAGGCTGCTGCACAGATCCTGAAAGAGGACCTTGCAAATCTGATCATCATCGGAAGCGAAGAGGCAGTAAAGAAAGGCAGCGAGGGACTGGATGTCTCCAAAGCTACTATTGTAGATCCAGAGAAAAACGAGAAAACACAGGCTTATGTAGATAAGCTGGTAGAGCTTCGTGCAAAGAAAGGCATGACTCCGGAGAAAGCAAGAGAGACCATCCTGAATGACTATACATATTATGGCGTTATGATGGTTAAAATGGGAGATGCAGACGGACTTGTTTCCGGTGCCTGCCATTCTACCGCAAATACCCTTCGTCCATGCCTGCAGATCTTAAAGACCAAACCAGGTACAAAACTCGTATCCGCATTCTTCCTGATGGTAGTTCCGGACTGCGAGTACGGCGATGACGGTGTATTCGTATTCGGTGACTGCGGTCTGAACCAGAACCCGAATCCGGAAGAGCTGGCTGCAATCGCAGAGTCTTCCGCAGAGTCCTACCGCATGCTGACCGGAAACGAGCCAAGAGTTGCTATGCTTTCCCACTCCTCCAAAGGAAGTGCAAAACATGCTGATGTAGACAAAGTTGTTGAGGCTACCAGAATTGCAAAAGAAGCAAACCCGGATCTCGCTCTCGACGGCGAGCTGCAGCTTGATGCAGCAATCGTTCCGAGCGTAGGTGCATCCAAAGCTCCGGACAGCAAAGTAGCAGGAAAAGCAAACGTTCTGATCTTCCCGGATCTGGATGCCGGAAACATCGGATACAAACTGGTACAGAGACTGGCAAAAGCAGAAGCATACGGCCCAATGACGCAGGGTATCGCAGCTCCAGTCAACGATCTGTCCCGTGGATGCTCCGCAGAGGATATCGTTGGTGTTGTAGCAATCACTGCTGTACAGTGCCAGGCACAGTAAGCACGAAACAAAACCAATTACAAGCGGTTTTCTGGCCGGCTGCGGAGAACAGGCCGGCCAGAAGTTTTAATAAGACTTTTAAAATAGGAGAATTTAGAAATGAACGTATTAGTAGTAAACTGCGGAAGTTCCTCTCTGAAATTCCAGCTGATCAATTACGATAACCGTGACGTCCTGGCAAAAGGACTCTGTGAGAGAATCGGTATCGACGGACGCCTCGTTTATGAGCCAAAGAACGGCGAAAAAGAGGTAACAGAAGCAGCAATGCCGACACACGTAGAGGCAATCCAGATGGTTCTGGACGCTCTGGTAAACGAGAAGAGCGGCGTCATCAAGAGCCTGGAAGAAGTAGATGCCATCGGACACCGCGTTCTGCACGGCGGAATGAAGATCACAAACTCTGTTATCATCGATGACGAAGTAATCAAAGTTATCGAGGAGTGCGCTGACCTTGGTCCTCTGCACAATCCGGCAAACCTGATGGGAATCAATGCCTGCATGAAACTGATGCCGGGCGTTCCAAACGTAGCAGTATTTGATACCGCATTCCATCAGACCATGCCTCCGAAAGCATATATGTACGGTATTCCGAAAGAGTACTATGAGAAATACGCAATCCGTAAATACGGCTTCCACGGAACTTCTCATAAATTCGTATCCAAGAGAACCGCAGAGTTCCTTGGCAAAGACTACAACGATCTGAAGATCATCGTATGCCATATGGGAAATGGTGCTTCCCTTTCCGCTGTAAAGAACGGCAAATGTGTAGATACCTCCATGGGCCTTACCCCGCTCGAAGGTGTGATCATGGGAACCCGTTCCGGAGATATCGATCCGGCTTTTGTTGAGTATCTGTGCAACAAAGAGAACCTGACCGTATCCGAGGTTCTGAACATTCTGAACAAGAAATCCGGTATGCTCGGCATGACCGGCATCTCCAGCGATTACCGTGATGTATCTGCAGCAGCAGAGGCAGGTAATCAGGATGCCATCAACTGTCTGGAAGCATACGCTTACCGCATTATCAAATACATCGGTTCCTACATCGCAGCTATGGGCGGCGTAGATGTGATCACCTTCACCGCAGGCCTTGGAGAGAACGCTATTCCACTTCGTGAGACCATCTGCAAAGCATTTGAGTTCATGGGTCTGGAATTCGGTTCTGAGGCAAATAACTGCCGCGGCGTTGAGAAGATCATCACCAAAGAAGGCTCCAAGATTACAGCATGCGTGATCCCGACCAACGAGGAAATCGCAATCTGCGAGGAGACTGTAGAGTTAGTAAAAGGAAAATAAAAAATAATTCAAAAAGCAGTTGACAATTCTTACCTTCCCGGGTATAATTGGTAAAGTGTGATTAGGAGAACAATATGAAAATCAGTCTGACCAAGTTATTTGCGCAGGACGGAAAGTCCGAAAAGTATGAAATTCCGCTTACATCCGAAACTTTTTCGATCGGCGGGCAGGACTATCGGGTAATCGAAAAACATCCTGTTATCCTTGGCCTTACGCATGAAGGCAATCGTGTGATCACGATCACCGGCAGCGCAGACCTTACAATGGAGATTCCATGTGCAAGATGCCTGACACCGGTAGCGACTCCATTCCAGCTCGAGTTCGATCTGCAGATTGATCTGAATCTGTCAGAGGAAGAACGCGAGGAAAAAGAAGAGGACTCTTCGTTTGTGGAGGGAGACGAGCTCGATGTGGAAGAACTGGTTCGTAATGAGCTCATAGTCCAATGGCCGATTCGAGTGCTGTGTAAAGATGACTGTAAAGGAATCTGCAGCCGTTGTGGTGCGAATCTGAATATTCAGACCTGTGATTGTGATACCACAGGGCTAGACCCCCGAATGGCTGCAATCAAAGATATATTCAGCAAATTTAAGGAGGTGTAACTATGTCCATTTGTCCTAAGAATAAATCTTCCAAAGCAAGACGCGATAAGAGAAGAGCAAACTGGAAAATGTCTGCTCCGAACCTTGTAAAATGCAGCAAATGTGGTGCTCTTATGATGCCGCACAGAGTTTGCAAAGCTTGTGGTTCTTACAACAAAAAAGAAGTCGTTGCAATGGACTAATATTCATAAATCGGAATCAGTTCCGATGTGCAATGCAGCAAAAGGCTCCCGTCACCGGGGGCTTTTTTGTTGTCTCTGCGGGTTGTCTGGAAGCGTCATATAAAAGATTTGACGTGGTGTGTCGTGATGTGCTATAATGGTCTCGGTGAGAATTGAAACAATATTGCAACATTTTCGTAACAATTATAAAAAAGGAGTGCAAAGCATATGAAGAATAGACGAATCATATTTCTGGCAGCATGCATGTGCAGTGTAGTATTCCTCTCAGGATGTTCCACAGACAGTCTGATGGATAAAATGATGGGAACTGAGACGACGGTTTCGTCTTCGGCCAGTGTAGATATTTCAAAAGAGGACAGCGATGCTGTTCATGTAGATGCCAATCTGGAAAAGCCGGTTTTTTCGGTAAATCCGGTGGAGAGCCTGCAGATTCCCGTTGGAAATACATCTGGAAAGCTGACTTGTGAGGCAGGAATAACGGGAGAAGGCACAGTAACATATCAGTGGTATAAGAACAACGTAAATTCCAACGGCGGAGGAACGCCGATTGAAGGCGCAACAGAAGTGACATACCAGGTCGATACTTCGGCGGAGGGCAAAGATTACTATTACGTTGTGGCAACAAACACGGTTGGAAATACCGTTTCCATGGCGACGAGTACGGTAACAGAAGTTACGGTAATTCCGGCAGGGAAATGGGTTCAGAATGAAAACGGATGGCAGTATCAGAATAATGATGGAAGCTATGCAACCAATACCTGGCAGAATATCGACGGCTACTGGTACGTGTTTGATGAAAATTCATACATGGTGACAGGATGGTACTGGAGCGGAGAAGAATGGTATTATCTGGCGGACAACGGTCAGATGCAGACCGGCTGGTTCACGCAGGATGGTGAGGAATATTATCTGGATCCGGATACCGGTGTCATGGCACGGAATACAACCATAGACGGTCATGAGATGAATTCGAGCGGAGTCAAGGTTTCTTAAGAAAAATAAGACAAAACAGAGCGGGTGGATTTTGGAAAGATAAATCCACCCGCTTTTTTGGAATACAGGAGAAAGCGCGGATGGGCATTTGTGCTTGATTTTTGCAAAGGAGTTTAGTATAGTTAATACAGCACTTGCATGAGTGCTTTTAGAGCGTGGTTGAAAACGGTTTTTTGAAAGAAAAAGAGTTTTCAAACGCGCTTTAGAAAAGAGAAAAGAGGAAAAAACATGAGTGACTTAGTCAGAGTTGCAGTGGACGCGATGGGCGGCGATTATGCGCCTGCGGAGCCGGTAAAAGGCGCCGTTGAGGCCGTAAACGCAGATGAATGTGTCAAAGTCCAGCTGGTCGGCCAGGTGGATGTCATCGAAAAAGAACTGCAGAAATATACGTACCCGAAGGAGCGGGTTGAGATCGTTCCGGCAACCGAGATCATTGAGACGGGAGAGCCGCCGGTCAATGCGATCCGCCACAAAAAAGATTCTTCGATCGTTGTCGGCATGAAAAAAGTGCGCTACGGAGAGGCAGACGCGTTTGTCTCATCAGGAAGCACCGGAGCAGTCCTGGTCGGCGGACAGACGATCGTAGGACGCATCAAGGGCGTAGAGCGCCCGCCGCTGGCTCCGCTGATCCCGACGAAAGACGGTGTATCCCTTCTGATCGACTGCGGTGCGAATGTTGATGCAAGACCGTCCCATCTGGTGCAGTTTGCCATGATGGGTTCCATCTATATGGAACACGTTGTCGGCATTAAAAATCCGCGTGTGGGAATCGTGAATATCGGTGTGGAAGAAGAAAAAGGAAACGCGCTCGTCAAAGAGACGTATCCGCTTCTGAAAGAAACCCCGTATATCAACTTTGTCGGCAGTATCGAAGCAAGAGAAATTCCAAACGGAGCCGCAGACGTTGTTGTCTGTGAGGCGTTTGTCGGAAACGTTATCTTAAAGCTGTATGAGGGCGTCGGCGCGACCCTGATTTCCAAGGTAAAACAGGGCATGATGACATCTCTGCGCAGTAAAATCGGAGCCCTTCTTGTGAAACCGGCGCTGAAAGAGACACTGAAGTCTTTTGATGCCAGTGAGTACGGCGGAGCACCGCTGCTTGGCTTAAAAGGACTCGTTGTAAAAACGCACGGAAGCTCAAAAGCCAACGAATTTAAAAATTCCATTCTCCAGTGCATTTCATTTAGCGAGGAGAAGATTCCGCAGAAAGTGCAGGAGCATCTGGCAGACTATAAGAGCAGCAGGGAGGCAGCGAAAGATGGAATTTGAGAAATTACAGGAGATCATTGCGGATGTATTAAACGTAGATCCGAATGAAGTAACCATGGAGACAACCTTTACAGATGATCTGGGAGCGGATTCCCTGGATGTATTTCAGATTGTGATGGGAATTGAAGAAGAATTTGATATCCAGATCGAAGCAGAAGAAGCAGAGCACATCGTATCGGTTGAGGATGCGGTGGAAGCGATCAAAAAGAAACTGGCAGAATAATAGAAAATGGCGAAGGGGCTGTTTGCTACAGGACAGCCCCTTTGTTACCGTCCGCAGAACACCTGCAAACGGTAACTATGAGGAAGGACAGGCTTAAAACAGGTTATGAATAATATTGATAAACTCGTGGATTTGGAAAAGAAGATCCAGTATAAATTTCAGGATTTCGGACTGCTGGAGATGGCGATGCGCCATTCTTCCTACGCAAATGAGCACCATATGGAGCGCCTGGAGTGCAACGAGCGTCTGGAGTTCTTAGGAGATGCCGTGCTGGAAGTTGTATCCAGCGAATTTTTATACAAGACATTCCCGCGTCTCCCGGAGGGCGAGATGACGAAAAAACGCGCCAGCCTCGTCTGTGAACCGGCACTGGCATTCTGTGCCCGTGAGATTGACCTTGGAAGCTTTCTACTCCTTGGAAAGGGCGAGGAGGCAACCGGCGGCCGTCACCGCGATTCCATCGTTTCGGATGCTATGGAGGCAACGATCGGTGCGATTTTCCTGGACGGCGGCTTTGAACCGGCAAAAACGTTCGTTCTGAACTATATCTTAAACGATATCGAACACAAACAGCTTTTCTACGACAGCAAAACGATTCTGCAGGAGCTGATCCAGGGTGAGACGGATGAAGAGATTGTTTACACCATCTTAAAAGAAGAGGGACCGGATCACGACAAGAGCTTCTGGGCACAGGTCAGCGTCGGAAAGAAAGCGCTCGGTACCGGAAAGGGCAGAACGAAAAAAGCGGCAGAACAGGCAGCGGCATACGATGCAATTCTTGCCAGAAAAAAAGCGTAGGTGAATTATGTATCTCAAATCCATTGAAATGCAGGGATTTAAGTCGTTTGCCAACAAAACCATTCTGCAGTTCCACGACGGTATTACCGGCGTTGTAGGGCCGAACGGCAGTGGAAAGAGCAATGTTGGCGATGCGGTGCGCTGGGTGCTCGGCGAACAGAGCGCCAAGCAGCTCCGCGGCGGAAATATGCAGGATGTTATTTTCTCCGGAACCGAGACGAGAAAGCCGCTCGGCTACGCGTCGGTTGCAATTACACTCGACAATTCCGACCACAAGCTGAATGTCGATTTCGAGGAAGTCACGGTGACGAGACGGCTCTACCGCTCCGGTGAGAGCGAGTATCTGATGAACGGCGCATCGTGCCGGTTAAAGGACATCAACGAGCTGTTCTACGATACCGGTATCGGAAAAGAAGGCTATTCCATCATCGGACAGGGTCAGATTGATAAGATTTTAAGTGGTAAGCCGGAAGAGCGCCGGGAGCTGTTTGACGAGGCGGCAGGAATTGTCAAATTCAAGAGAAGGAAGGCCGTGACCGAAAAGAAGCTGGCGGAAGAGCAGCAGAATCTGGTGCGCGTCAACGACATTCTCTCGGAACTGACAAGGCAGTTAGAGCCGCTGGAACGCCAGTCTGAGACGGCAAAGATTTATTTAAAGAAGAAAGAGGAATTAAAGCTCCTCGATATCAATATGTTTCTGCTCGAGATGGAGCGCATCCGGAACGATCTCGCGAAAGTAGAAGACCGGTACCGGATTACAGAAGAGCAGTTAAAGAGCACGAAAGAGGCTTTTGAGCATACGAAGCAGGAGTATGAAAAGCTGGAACAGGAGCAGGAAAAACTGGACCAGACGATTCTTTCTGCGCGCGATCAGGCGGGGGAGAATGCACTGAAACGTCAGCAGCTCGAAAACCAGATCGAGGTGTTGAACGAGCAGATTCATGCATCAGAGAGGAACAGCGACACATTAAGAGAACGTCTGGAGGCGATCCGCGCGGAGAGCCGCACAAAGACGGCAGAAAAAAATACATATCAGGCAGAAAAGGACGGGCTTCATGAAGCACTTCTTGCGTCAGAGACGGAAAAGAGTGAGAAAGAGGCCGCTCTCTCGGAATGCCAGGAGCAGATCCAGGCAGTCGAGCTGCAGAGTGAACAGGATAAGAGCGAAGTCATCGGCCTTCTGAACCAGCGGGGTTCCACGAAGGGAAAAATGCAGCGCTACGATGCGATGCTCGAGCAGATCGGCATCCGAAAGGCAGAATTAAGCCAGAGGGTGCTGCATTTAAAGACGAGCGAGTCCGAACAGAACGGGCAGATGGAAGAACTGCAGAACGCGTTTGAAGCGCTCGAAGAGACGGTAAGCAGCCTGAAACAGCAGTACCAGGAGGCAGATCAGAAGATTACCGCGCTGACGGCGGATCTCTCGAACCAGACGAAAGAGATGGAAGCCGGCCAGACCAATTACCACAGAGAAGCGTCAAGGCTCGAATCCTTAAAGAACATCACCGAGCGGTACGACGGCTATGGAAACAGTATTCGGAAGGTCATGGAGCAGAAAGACCGGAATCCCGGCATCCACGGCGTTGTGGCGGATCTTCTGCAGGCGGAGAAAAAGTACGAGACGGCGATCGAGACCGCACTTGGCGGCAGCATTCAGAATATTGTCACCGACAATGAGGCGACGGCGAAATACCTGATTGAATACCTGAAACGGGGCCATTTCGGCCGTGCGACGTTCCTTCCGCTCACCAGTATGCGCGGGAAAAAAACGCAGGTGAATGAGGATGCGGCAAGAGAAACTGGTGTGCTCGGTGTGGCAAATGCACTTGTTTCGTACGACCCGGTGTATGAGGGCCTTGTGGCACAGCTGCTTGGAAGAACGCTGGTGGTCGACACGATCGACCATGCCATTGTGATCCAGCGGAAATACCGTCAGACGCTCCGCATGGTAACCCTCGAGGGCGAGCTCTTGAGCCCGGGCGGTTCCATGACAGGAGGTTCGTTCCGGAACAACAGCAACCTGCTCGGAAGACGGCGTGAGATTGAGGAACTCGAAAAGAGCGTACAGGGTCTTGCGAAGGAACTGCGGGAAATCCAGCAGGAACTTGAAGAGAAGAAAAATAAGCGGAATGAAATCCGCGATCTCCGCACCGAGCTGAATGAAAAACTGCAGCGGCAGTACATCGAGCAGAATACGGTGCGCCTGAATCTGGAAAAAGCGCGCGAGAAAAAGACGGAAATCCGTCTGGATTTTGAAGCGCTTCAGAAGGAGAGTCTCGAGATTGAAAATCAGATCGCCGAGATTGAGCGGAACCGGAAAGTCATCGGTCAGGAAATGCAGGAATCGGTGGAGCGGGAAAGCACGCTACAGGAGAATATCCAGAAGGCACAGGAGGCGCTTACAGGGCTTCGCCGCCGGGAAGCAGAATATACGAAGGATCTTGAAGAAATCCGGTTAAATTACGCAAATCTGTCCCAGAAGGATGGATTCCTTGCCCAGAACATCCGCCGTCTTGAGGAAGAGACGGGAAAACTGGAAGCGGAAAGCCGCACCATGCTGGAAAAAGCGGCGGAGGAAAAAGACGATGTCAAAAGGAAACAGCAGGACATCGTGGAGATCCAGAAGACGATTGCAGCAGCAGTGCAGGCAAAAGAAGAGGAAGACCGCCGGATTGTGGAACTGCAGGAGAAAAAAGAAGCATTAAGCGCAGATCACAAAGAATTTTTCGAGAAGCGGGATCAGCTCTCCGACCAGATTTCCCTGATGGACAAAGAGTGCTTCCGTCTGAACAGCCAGAAAGAAAAGCTGGAGGAGACAAAAGAGGCACAGACCTCGTATCTCTGGGAAGAGTACGAAGTGACACCGGGCCACGCAAGAGAGTTCCAGATGGAGGAGATTCCGGAGCGCAGTGAATTAAAGCGGCGTGTGCTGGAAGTAAAAGATGCGATCCGGAAGCTTGGCTCTGTCAATGTGAATGCGATTGAGGAGTACAAAGAGATTTCGGAGCGCCACGCCTTTCTCGATGCACAGCACACCGATCTTGTCAAGGCGGCAGAGACACTGCAGGGCATCATCGATGAGCTGGATGCCGGTATGCGCAAGCAGTTCACGGAAAAATTCGAGGAGATCCGGAAAGAGTTTGACCGCGTGTTCCGCCAGCTGTTCGGCGGCGGAAAGGGAACGCTGGAACTCGAGGAGGACACGGATGTACTCGAGGCAGGTATCCGCATCATTTCCCAGCCGCCGGGAAAGAAACTGCAGAATATGATGCAGCTCTCCGGAGGCGAGAAGGCACTGACCGCGATTGCGCTGCTTTTTGCAATCCAGAACTTAAAGCCGTCCCCGTTCTGTTTACTTGACGAGATCGAGGCGGCGCTCGACGATTCCAACGTAACGCGTTTTGCACAGTATCTGCATAAGCTGACAAAAAATACCCAGTTCATCGTCATCACCCACAGGCGCGGTACGATGACGGCGGCAGACCGTCTGTACGGCATCACGATGCAGGAGAAGGGTGTTTCTACCCTTGTTTCTGTCGATTTGATCGAGGGAGAACTGGACAAATAGAAACGAATAAGATACAATACGAAAGAAGTAAGATAGAAAAGATAAAGGGAGGCGAACGGTATGGCGGAGGAGAAAGTAGGCTTTTTCAAACGTCTTGTCAACGGTCTGACGAAGACCCGAGACAGCATTGTAGCTGGAATTGATTCTATTTTCAGCGGCTATTCCAATATTGATGACGATTTTTATGAGGAGATCGAGGAGATTCTCGTCATGGGAGATATCGGCATCAATACAACGACCAAAATTATTGACCACTTAAAAGAGCGGGTGGCAGAAGAGCACATTACCGATCCGGCAGAGTGCAAACAGCTTCTGATCGAGAGCATCAAAAAACAGATGGATGTAGGCGATACAGCCTATGAATTTGAAAACCGGAAATCGGTAGTGCTGGTGATCGGTGTCAATGGAGTCGGAAAAACGACCTCCGTCGGAAAGCTGGCCGGCCTTCTGAAGGATCAGGGCAAAAAGGTTGTTCTTGCGGCAGCAGATACGTTCCGTGCAGCGGCAGGCGAGCAGCTCACGGAGTGGGCGCACCGCGCCGGCGTGGATATCATCGGCGGACAGAACGGAGCAGATCCGGCGTCCATCGTGTACGATGCAGTCGCAGCGGCAAAAGCCAGAAATGCGGATGTGCTGATCTGTGATACGGCAGGAAGACTTCACAACAAGAAGAACCTGATGGAAGAGCTCCACAAGATTTACCGGATTCTGGAAAAAGAGTACCCAGAGGCATACCTGGAAACGCTGGTGGTGCTGGATGGTACCACGGGCCAGAATGCGCTGCAGCAGGCAAGACAGTTTGCGGAAGTGGCAAATGTCACCGGTATCATTCTGACGAAGCTGGACGGAACTGCAAAGGGCGGTATCGCCGTTGCCATCCAGTCCGAGCTTGATATTCCGGTCAAATACATCGGCGTGGGCGAGAGCATCCACGATCTGCAGAAATTTGATGCAGACCAGTTTGTAAATGCACTGTTCCATACATCCGAAGAGAATGCTTAAAAAGACAACAAGGAGAAAAGACTATGGCAGAAGAAATGCTGACACTCCCGAAATTTGAGGAAGCGTCTGAAATTGTAAAAAAAGTAACACAGGAGACCAAACTGGTTTACAGCAAATATTTCAGCGAGCAGACGGGAAATAAAGTCTACTTAAAACCGGAAAATATGCAGCTGACCGGCGCCTATAAGCTGCGCGGTGCCTATTACAAAATCAGCACCTTAAGTGAAGAGGAGCGCGCAAAAGGACTGATCACCGCATCTGCAGGAAACCATGCACAGGGCGTTGCGTATGCGGCAAAATGCTACGGTGCAAAGGCTGTCATTGTGATGCCGACGACCACACCGCTCATCAAAGTAGAGCGTACCCAGAGCTACGGCGCTGAGGTTGTTCTGTACGGAGATGTGTACGATGAGGCATGTGCAAAAGCATACGAGCTTGCAGCAGAGCATGGCTATACCTTTATTCACCCGTTCGATGATCTGACCGTTGCAACCGGCCAGGGAACCATCGCTATGGAAGTGATTCAGGAGCTTCCGCTCGTAGATTATATCCTTGTTCCGATCGGAGGAGGCGGACTGGCTACCGGTGTTTCCACACTGGCAAAACTGCTGAAACCAAACATCAAAGTCATCGGTGTTGAGCCGTCCGGAGCAGCCTGTATGAAGGCTTCTTTTGAAAAAGGCGAGGTAACGACCGTATCTCCTGTCAGCACAATTGCAGACGGTACTGCAGTACAGACACCGGGATCCAAGATTTTCCCGTATGTAAGACAGAACCTGGACGAGATCATTACCGTGGATGATGATGAGCTGATCGTAGCATTTCTTGATATGGTAGAAAACCACAAGATGATCGTCGAGAACTCCGGTCTTCTGACTGTGGCTGCATTAAAGCATCTGGATGTCAAAGGCAAAAAGATTGTTTCGATCTTAAGCGGCGGAAATATGGACGTCATCACCATGTCTTCCGTGATCCAGAACGGACTGATCCAGAGAGACCGTATCTTTACTGTATCCGTTCTTCTGCCGGATAAACCAGGCGAGCTGGTACGCGTTTCCCAGGTGATTGCAAACGAGAACGGAAACGTCATCAAACTGGACCACAACCAGTTCTTCACAACGAACAGAAGTGCTGCAGTAGAGCTCCGCATCACAATGGAGGCATTCGGCACCGATCACAAGAATCGTATCGTCAAAGCACTGGAAGAGGCAGGCTATACACCGAAGATTGTAAGACCGAATCTGTAAGAATAAAAATTGCAGAGAAAATTCTGAAAAAAGGAAAAATAAAAATCAGAGGAGATCCGAAAAAGAATTTCCTCTGATTTTTTTGAGAAGGAAAAAACCCTTGCATGCACAAGGGTTCTCATTCTGCGGAAGATGGGACTTGAACCCACACGATCGCAATGACCACCAGATCCTTAGTCTGGCCTGTCTGCCAATTCCAGCACTTCCACATGTTATGTAGTTTTTTAAATTTCGTGCGGAAGATGGGACTTGAACCCACACGATCGCAATGACCACCAGATCCTTAGTCTGGCCTGTCTGCCAATTCCAGCACTTCCGCATGTTCTTTAAGTTTTTGTCATCTCGCTGACGACAAGATGTATTATAGCACCAGAGTTGTAAGCCGTCAACACTTTTTTTGAAAAAATTTGAAAAATTTGAAAAATAAAAAAGGAAATCGGAATCGGGCACCGAATATAGGAAATAGGAGGACAATGAAAAGAACTGTTACAGGCATATTACCGGGAAAGAGGTGGTCTTCGTTTGAACTTGAGAGAATCGTTTGAAGAACGGGAATTTCAGGAGCTGAGTCCTTATGCGGCGCACAGCCGGAATTCCAGAGGAAGGGACCGATATGAACCGGAGTGTGACATCCGCACCGTCTACCAGAGAGACCGGGACCGGATTCTCCACTCCAAAGCCTTTCGCAGGATGAAAGACAAAACACAGGTGTTTCTCGCTGCGCAGGGCGATCATTACCGGACCCGCCTGACGCACACACTCGAGGTGTCCCAGATTGCCCGCACGATTGCGCGGGCGCTGAATCTGAATGAGGATCTGACCGAAGCCATTGCGCTTGGCCACGATCTCGGACACACGCCGTTTGGCCATTCCGGGGAAGCGGCGCTCAATGCGGTGCATCCCGGGGGCTTCCGCCACGCGGAACAGAGCGTCCGTGTCGTGGAGGTTCTAGAAAAGGAAGGACAGGGCCTGAACCTGACCTGGGAAGTGCGGGATGGAATTCTGAACCACCGCACGGCGGGAAAGCCGTCGACCCTGGAGGGACAGGTTGTGCGTCTCTGCGACAAGATCGCCTACATCCACCACGATATGGACGATGCCATCCGTGCCGGCATTTTAAGCGAGGATGACATCCCGATTACGATCCGCGTCGTCCTTGGCGATACATGCCGCGAGCGGCTCAATACGCTGATCCACGACATTGTGGAGCAGAGCCGCGGAACGGAGTATGTGCGCCAGTCGGCGGAGATTGCCGAGGGCATGCGCATGCTGCGGGAGTTGATGTTCGCGAACGTCTACCGCAACCCGGAGGCGAAAAAAGAGGAGGAGAAGGCAAAAAAGATGCTGATTTCCCTCTACACCTACTACCAGGAGCACCCGGAACAGATGTCCCGCGAGTACCGGAATCTGATCGGGTGCGGCGAGGACAAGACACAGGTAGTATGCGATTACATTGCCGGTATGACCGATCAGTATTCCATGCACAAATACGAGGAGCTGTTCGTGCCGAAAGCCTGGGCGGTTTATTAGATACAGGGAGGAAAAAATGCGATATTCCGATGATTTAGTGGAAGAGATTCGTATGAAAAATGACATCGTAGATGTGATATCCGGCTACGTAAAGCTGACAAGAAGAGGAAGCTCTTACTTCGGGCTCTGCCCTTTCCACAATGAGAAGTCCCCTTCCTTTTCCGTCAGCCCAGGAAAGCAGATGTATTACTGCTTCGGATGCGGAGCCGGAGGAAATGTTTTCACATTTTTGATGGAATACGAAAACTTCACGTTTGTGGAAGCCTTGAAATTTCTGGCCGACCGGGCCGGGGTGGAGCTTCCGCAGATGGAGTATTCGAAAGAAGCAAAGGAGCAGGCGGATTTAAAGAACACGCTGCTGGAAATCAACAAACAGGCGGCGAAATTCTATTATTACCAGCTCCACACCGAACGCGGAAAACAGGGCTACGATTACCTGAAGGGGCGCGGCCTTTCGGATGATACGATTCGAAAATTCGGCCTTGGCTATTCAGATAAGTATGGAAGCCTGCTGTACCGTTTCTTAAAAGAAAAAGGGTATGACGATGAAATCCTGCGTCAGTCGGGCCTTTTTCTGGCGGACGAGGTGCATGGCATGCAGGACAAGTTCTGGAACCGTGTCATTTACCCGATCATGGATGCCAACAGCCGTGTCATCGGCTTCGGAGGCCGTGTGATGGGGGATGGAAAGCCGAAATACCTGAATTCGCCGGAGACAAAGATTTTCGATAAGAGCCGCAATCTCTACGGGCTGCATCTGGCGCGCTCTTCACGGAGAAAAAATCTGATTATCTGCGAGGGCTATATGGACGTCATCTCCATGCACCAGGCAGGATTCAATAACGCGGTAGCTTCTCTTGGAACAGCACTCACATCGCTGCAGGCGGGGCTGATGAAACGGTATACCGACGAGGTTCTTGTGATCTATGACAGCGATGAGGCAGGCGTCAAAGCGGCGCTTCGTGCGATTCCGATGCTCAAAGGGGTTGGTCTTACAACGCGTGTCGTCAATTTGAGACCGTATAAGGACCCGGATGAGTTTATCCAGCACGAGGGCTGCGAAGCGTTCGAAAAACGTCTGGAAGAGGCGGAGAACAGCGTTTTGTATGAGATCCGCATGAAGGAACGCGATTTCGACCTTGCCGACCCGCAGGGCAAATCCGATTTCCTGCATGAGGCGGTGCGTCGTCTCGTTGCAATCGAGGATGAGATCGAGCGGAACAGTTATCTTGAGGCAGTGGCAGGAAAATACGGGATTGCCGTCGAAGTACTGCGAAAGCAGGTCGGTCAGATGGCACTATCAGGAGCCGGAAGGACGGAGCGTGTCAAGCCGCGGAATACAGCCGCAAACAAAAAAGAGAAAGAGGGCGGTGTCGAAAAAGCACAGAAGCTGATGCTGACATGGATGACCTCTTATCCGGCGCTCATTGGAAAACTGGAAAAATATATTACGCCGGAGGATTTTACCACACCTCTTTACCGCCAGATTGCAGAGATGATTGTGCTGCAGTATCACGAGGGCGGGGTGAATCCGGCAAAGCTTTTGAATCAGTTTGTTGATTCCGAGGAGCAGAAAGAAGTTGCAGGCCTTTTTAATGCCAGAATCCCGCTGGAGACAGAGGAGGAAAAACGGCGCGCGCTGCATGATGTGATCTGCAATATGAAAGAAAACAGCATTGCGTATCAGTCGGCACATATGAATGTGACCGATATGGCGGCGCTGCAGAAGCTGATGGCGGACAAAAAGAGCCTGGAGCGGTGGAAAGCAGGGGAACTTCCGGATTTCGCTTTTTAAGGAGGCCTGGATACCAAAGAAAAACCCTGGAATCTTCTGTTCTGCGTGTTTAATTTCGCAGGGCAGGGACAGAATATATACAAGCTATGGAAGGATGGACAGTCAATGGAGTTCGATAAAGCAAAATTTATGGAAAAATTAAAAGAGCTGGTAGCATACGGCAAAAAGAAAAAGAGCGTCCTGGAATATCAGGAAATCAACGACTTTTTCCGCGATATGCCGCTGGATGCGGAGCAGATGGAGAAGGTATTTGAATACCTGGAGGCAAGCGGTATCGACGTACTGCGCCTCTCCGATATGACCGAGGATCCAAATGCGGCAGACCGCGATCTTCTCCTTCTGGACGACGATGACATCGACCTTTCCGAGGAAGAAGAGATCGATATGGAAAACATCGACCTTTCCGTTCCGGAAGGCATCAGCATTGAGGACCCGGTCCGCATGTACTTAAAAGAGATCGGTAAAGTGCCGCTTCTTTCCGCAGAGGAAGAGATCAAGCTGGCACAGAGAATGGAAGAGGGCGATGAGGATGCGAAAAAACGTCTGGCAGAGGCCAACCTTCGTCTCGTTGTTTCCATTGCAAAACGTTATGTCGGCCGCGGCATGCTGTTCCTGGATCTGATTCAGGAAGGTAACTTAGGCCTCATCAAAGCGGTTGAAAAATTCGATTACCGCAAGGGATACAAATTCTCCACCTATGCAACATGGTGGATCCGCCAGGCAATCACAAGAGCGATTGCAGACCAGGCGAGAACGATCCGTATTCCGGTTCATATGGTAGAGACCATCAACAAGCTGATCCGCGTTTCCCGTCAGTTACTGCAGGAGTTAGGCCGCGAACCTACTCCGGAAGAGATCGCAGAGGAGATGCACATGTCTGTAGAGCGTGTGCGTGAGATCCTGAAAATCTCCCAGGAACCGGTTTCACTCGAGACACCAATCGGTGAGGAAGAGGACAGCCACCTCGGTGACTTCATCCAGGACGACAATGTGCCGGTACCGGCAGACGCGGCAGCATTCACCATGCTGAAAGAGCAGCTGGAGGATGTCTTAAGCACACTGACCGACCGTGAGCAGAAGGTTCTGCGTCTCCGTTTCGGACTTGACGATGGCCGTGCGAGAACCCTCGAAGAGGTTGGTAAAGAGTTCAACGTTACAAGAGAGCGTATCCGTCAGATTGAGGCGAAAGCGCTTCGAAAGCTCCGCCATCCGAGTCGTTCCAGAAAACTCAAAGATTATCTGGACTAAGTTTTCAGTCAGGAGAAAAGACATGCAGTTATCAAAAAGACTTTCCGCGGTAGCGGAGTTTGTCACCCCGGGCGGCTGCCTGGTCGATGTGGGAACAGATCACGGCTATGTGCCGATTGCGCTGCTGGAACAGAAGAAGATTTCCTCCGCAATCGCCATGGATGTGAACCGCGGACCGTTAGAACGGGCCAGGGAGCATATCACGCAGTATAACATGGGGGACTACATAGAAACACGGCTTTCCGATGGCCTTCATGCCCTGCAGGCGGGGGAGGGGGATTCTCTCCTCATCGCGGGCATGGGCGGCGGGCTCACCGTAAGGATTTTAAGTGAGGGTGAGCCGCTGCTGTCCGGCTTTGGTGAGCTGATTCTGGAGCCGCAGTCAGATATCGACCGCGTGCGCGCATGGCTGCTGGAGCACGGATTTTACCTTGCACAGGAGAATTTCGTGGAGGAGGATGGAAAATACTATCCGATTCTGCGGGCAGTGCATGGGGAAAAGGAAGATCTGAAGGCGGAGGAGCTTTTCTATGGACCACGTCTTCTGGAAAACCAGAATCCGGTGCTGTTGGAATATCTGCAGAAGCAGCAGAACCAGAACAGAATGCTGATCGGCCAGCTCTCTGGCAATCCGGGGGAGAAGGCGACACAGAGGCTTTGTGAATTAAAAGAAAAAGAGGCAATACTGGAATCTGCGCTTGCGCGGTTCCATACGATGTAACGACAGCGTTTTATCATGAGGAGGCGTGTCTGAAAATTTCAGGTTTTATAATTTTCGGGCGCGCCTTCGTTTTTACTTCTGAATTTTCAGAAAGTTTTGCAAAAAGGAGGAATTACAAGTGATTCAGGTAACAATTGATGGAAAGAAATATGAATATCCGGAAAATTGCTCTTATTATGAGATTGCAAAAGATTTTGAGAAAACGATGGATGCTCCGATTGTCCTGGTGAAGGTGGACGGACGGCTGAGGGAGCTGCACAAGCAGCTGAAAAAAGACTGTGAACTGGAATTTGTGACGACGAAGGATGAGATCGGACATAAAACGTATCAGAGGAGTCTTTCTCTTCTGCTGGTAAAAGCGGTGTATCATGTGGGAGGCTACGATAAGATCCGCCATGTGATGCTGCATTTTTCGGCGGGTTCGGGCTTTTTCTACACGGTGGACGGCGATATCACGCTGAATCAGGAGTTTTTGGACGAAGTAAAAGCGTATATGCATGAACAGGTGGAAAAGGCGGTGCCGATTTATAAGCGGAGTGTCGATACGCACGAGGCGAGAGAACGGTTCCGGCTGCATGGCATGACGGATAAAGACCGCTTGTTCCGTTACCGCCGTGTCTCCCGTGTGAATCTGTACAGTCTCGGGGATTTTGAAGACTATTATTATGGATTTATGACGTATGATACGAGTTATCTGAAGTATTTTGATCTCTATTTATACGATGACGGCTTTGTGCTGCAGATGCCGGAGAAAAAGGCGCCGGAGACGGTGCCGGCGGCGAATCTCTCCCCGAAGGTGTTCCAGGTGCAGCGGGAATCGGAGCGCTGGGGTGAGCAGATGGGAATTTCCACGGTTGCCGACTTAAATGAACGCATCACGAAGGGCAATATTCAGCAGATGATGCTGATTGCGGAGGCGCTGCAGGAGCAGAAGATTGCGAAGATTGCGGAGCAGATTGCGGAAAGAAAGCAGGTTAAATTTGTGCTGATTGCGGGGCCGTCTTCCTCCGGAAAGACAACGTTCTGCAACCGGCTTTCCATCCAGCTTTCAGCGCATGGTCTGACGCCGCATCCGATCAGCCTTGATAATTACTATGTGAACCGGGTAGATACGCCGCGGGATGAAAACGGCGATTATGATTTTGAATGCCTGGAAGCACTGGATATCGAGCTTTTGAATCGGGATATGACAGCACTTTTGAACGGAGAGCGTGTGGAACTGCCGTATTTTAATTTTAAGACGGGCAAGCGCGAGTACAAGGGGAATTTTATTCAGATGAAGGAGACCGATGTGCTGGTGCTGGAGGGGATTCACGGGCTGAATGAAAAACTGACGTGGTCGCTTCCTTCGGAAAGTAAATTCCGGATTTATATCAGTGCGCTGACGCAGATTAATGTGGATGAGCACAACCGGATTCCGACGACGGATGGCCGGCTGATCCGGCGTATGGTGCGTGACAGCCGGACACGGGCGACGTCGGCGAAGGAGACGATTGCGATGTGGCCGTCGGTGCGCCGCGGGGAAGATCGTAATATTTTCCCGAATCAGGAGAAGGCGGATGTGATGTTCAATTCAGCGCTGGTGTATGAGCTTTCGGTGCTGAAGCTGTATGCGGAGCCGCTTTTGTTCCAGATTGAGGAGGGAGAGCCGGAATACCAGGAGGCAAAGCGGCTGCTGAAGTTTTTGGATTATTTTGTCGGAGTGCCGATTGAGGATATTCCCAAGAATTCGATTCTGCGGGAGTTTGTGGGGGGAAGCTGCTTTGATGTATGAGAGGCTGCTTTGCGGGATCTGTGATTTGGGGGATGGACAACAGAGAAAGTTTGTGATATGATTATTAACTGTCTGATGTTCCGTTTTTGACAAAGTAAGATATGTAATCGCGGCTGGCAGGACCGAAAGGGGCCAGGTGAGGAAAGTCCGGGCTTCGCAGGGCAGGATGCCGGATAACGTCCGGCGGAGGCGACTCCAGGGATAGTGCAACAGAGAGATACCGCCAGGTTTTTTCTGGTAAGGGTGGAAAGGCAGTGTAAGAGACTACCGTTTCTCTGGTAACAGAGAAAGCCATGTAAACCCCATCCGAAGCAAGACCGAATAGAAAACGTATATGGCTGCCCGTCATGTTTTCAGGTGGGTCGCTTAAGGGGACTGGCGACAGTTCCATTGGATAGATGATTACACACGACATAACCCGGCTTATCGTTTTGCTTTGCATAAGACGGAAATTCAGGCATCTGGATAAAATAAGTACGCCGGGAACGGACACGAGTGGATTGTGTTTGTTCCCGGCGTACTTATTTTATCCGGCCATCTGGCGCAAGCCGCACATTCCCGCGGACCGCTGCATGGTGTGAAAAAAATGCATGTCATGAAAGAAAAAATAAAGGAGACAGCAGGATGAAAGTGATATTGGCTTCGGGGTCACCCAGAAGAAGAGAGTTGATGGAGATGTTGGGAATACGGTGTAAGGTTCAGGCTTCAGGGGCGGAAGAAGTTGTGACGTCTGCGGAACCGGAGAAGGTTGTGGAGGAGCTTTCACGGCTGAAATGTCTGGATGTTGCGGAGATTACCGAAGGGGATGCCGTTGTGATCGGGGCGGATACGGTTGTGGCTTTTGAAGGGGAGATCCTTGGCAAGCCGAAAGGGATAGAACATGCCAGAAGCATGATGCAGCAGTTGCAGGGAAGGGTGCATCAGGTGTATACTGGAGTTACGATTGCGGTAACAGAGGGGGACGCAAAGCGTGTGGTATCGTTCTGTGACCGTACAGATGTAGAGTTTTATGCGATGACAGAGGAGGAGATAAACGGGTATCTTGCTCTTGAGAAAGAGGGGGAGGCTCCTGTGTGGTCGGATAAGGCTGGAGGATACGGAATTCAGACGGTGTTTGGGACAAAGTTTGTGAAAGGAATCCAGGGAGACTATTATAATGTGATGGGACTGCCGGCGTCCCGGGTTTATCATGAGTTGAAAAATCTGGGCGTTCTGGAATAGAAGGAGGTAAGAGAAGATGAAAAAGTTTTCGGAAATTGAATACGTAAGGCCGGACATGGAGGCAGAGCAGGAAAAAGTAAGAGCGTATACGAAGGCGCTCAAAGAGGCAAAATCATATGAGGAGCTGCGCGGACTTTTTATGGAAGAAAAAACGCGCGAGGATGCCTGGGCGACAATGGCGGAAGTGGCGCAGGTAAGATATACGGTGGACACCAGAGATTCGTTTTATGAAGGAGAGGTTCAGTTCTGGAATGAGACGATTCCGGCGATCCATCTGCTGATACAAAAGGCAGAGAAGGTGATTCTGGAGTCTCCGTTTATCAAAGAGTTTGCAGAGGAGTTTGGGGAATTCTTTGTGAAGAATATGGAGGTTGGCCAAAAATTAGCGGACGACTGTATCGTGGAGGATCTGATCGAAGAGGCGAATCTGACGCAGCAGTACAGTAAAATTACGGCGAATGCTTCGACGAAATTTAAGGGCGAAACGTGTAATTTTTATGGACTTCTGAAGGCGATGCAGAGTACGGACCGCCAGATGCGGAAAGAGGCGATGACGGCATGGGGAGATTTGTATGAAGAGATTTCCGGGGAGCTGGATGCGCTGTATGACAAGCTGGTTCCGCTGCGCGATAAAATTGCGAAGAAGCTGGGATTTTCTTCTTACATTGAATTTATTTACCTGAGCTATGGAAGATACGATTATACGGCGGAGGATGTTGCAAGGTTCCGTGCGCAGGTGAAGGAGAAGATTGTACCGCTCTGCCTGGAGCTTCGGAAGGAGCAGGAGAAACGGCTTGGAGTGGACAGGCTGCATTATTACGATGAGGAGCTGATTTTCCCGGAAGGAAACGCGGTTCCGGAAGGAACGACGGAGGAACTGGTTGCGAAGGCGCAGAAGATGTACCATGAGCTGTCGAAAGAGACGGGTGAGTTCTTTGACTTTATGGTGGAGCATGAGCTGTTTGACCTGGAGACGAAGCCGGGAAAACAGACAGGCGGTTACTGCACATTTCTGAATACGTTCAAGGCGCCGTTCATCTTCTCCAACTTTAATGGTACGAGCGCGGACGTTGATGTTCTGACTCATGAGGCGGGCCATGCATTCGAGGCGTATACGGCGGCAAAACAGATTCCGTTTATGGATATGGTATTCCCGACAAGCGAGGTGGCGGAGATTCACTCGATGACAATGGAGCATTTCGCATACCCCTGGATGAATGCATTCTTTGGAGAGAAAGCAGATGATTACCGTTATGCGCACCTGATGAGCGCGCTGGAAGTGATTCCGTACATGGTATGTGTGGATGAGTTCCAGCATAAGGTATTTGAAAATATCGGCATGACGGCCAAGGAGCGCCGTGCGATCTGGCATCAGTTAGAGCTGACCTATATGCCATGGAGAAATTATGACGGCCACAAGTTCCTCGAGGAGGGCGGTTTCTGGATGCAGAAGCAGCATATCTTTGTGAACCCGTTCTATTATATTGATTATGCGCTGGCACAGATCTGTGCTTTCCAGTTCTTTGAGCGTTTCAAAAAAGAGCCGGAAAAGGCGTGGGGCGATTATTACCGTCTCTGCCAGGCAGGCGGAAGCAAAGGATATTTTGCACTGCTGGAGCTGGCCGGACTGAAGAATCCGTTCGTGGATGGAACGGTGGAAGAAGTCGTTGCGGGACTGAAGCCCTATTTAAAACAAAAAGTAAAGTATACGATCCGTCCGGTAAAAGAGGAAGATCTGAAAAAGGTAGCCGAGGTGGAGGCGCTATGTTTCCCGGCTGCCGAGGCGGCAGGTTATGAAGACTTCATGGAGCGGTACAAAACCTGCAAAAACAGCTTTTTTGTAGCGGAAACTGAAGATGGCGAAATCGCAGGCTTCTGCAATGGCTGCTGTGCGGATACCGATTATCTGGCGGATGCACTCTACCATGACGCCACGCTGCACAACCCGGACGGCGATTATCAGATGATTTTCGGACTGGACGTCAATCCGAAGTTCCAGAAACAGGGCATTGGAGAAGCACTGATGCGTCATATGGTAAAAAGCGCAGGAGAGCGTGACAAAAAAGCCGTTGTTCTTACATGCAAGGATCATATGATTCCATTCTACAAAAGGATCGGATACGAATATATCGAACTTTCCGACTCGACGCATGGCGGTGCAAAATGGCATAAGATGATGTACCGTTTCTAAAAAGAAATGGAAAGCAAAAAGGGCAGAACAGGGAGATACGAAATTTCTCTGTTCTGCCTTATTTTTCAAAAAAACAGGGCTCTTAACGAAGGCTTTTTCTCAGTAACGGAGTAAATTTCAGAAAAAAATACAAAAAAATAGTAAAAAAGCAGTTGACATCTAACGTACGTTAGCATATACTAACAACTGAAATAGAGATGAAACTCATTATCATACACAGGAGGTAATTGACTATGCCTTTAACGATGGCAAATCCAGGCGAATGTTACACAATCAGAAAAGTTGGCGGAAAAGAAGAGACCAGAAGATTTCTTGAAAATCTTGGCTTCGTCGTTGGCGGAAACGTGACAGTCGTATCGGAAATCGACGGCAATCTCATCGTGAATGTGAAAGATTCCAGGGTAGCCGTTGGAAAAGATATGGCAGCCAAAATCCTGATTTGATAGGAAAGAAGGAGAGAAGATGAAGACTTTAAAAGAGACTTCCGTAGGAGAAACCGTTAAAGTTGTAAAACTCAACGGCTCCGGTCCGGTCAAAAGAAGAATCATGGATATGGGAATCACCAAGGGTGTTGACGTATTCGTGCGCAAAGTTGCTCCGCTCGGCGATCCGGTCGAAGTAACCGTCAGAGGATACGAATTATCCTTAAGAAAAGCAGATGCCGAAATGATTGAAGTAGAGTAAATTTTTTTTGCCTGCTTGTTAGCGAATGCTAACAAAAGCAAGCTGTGGCCAATATTGGTAAGGCTTGTGAAGTTATTAAAATCAGTAAAAATCAAAGAAAGAGGGGCATGGAAAAAATGGCAATTAAGATTGCACTCGCAGGAAACCCGAACTGCGGTAAGACAACATTGTTCAATGCACTGACAGGCTCCAACCAGTTCGTAGGAAACTGGCCAGGTGTAACCGTCGAGAAAAAAGAAGGAAAGCTCAAAGGCCACAAAGATGTCACCATCATGGACCTTCCGGGTATCTATTCTTTATCTCCGTATACACTGGAGGAAGTGGTAGCCAGAAATTACCTGATTAATGAAAGACCAGATGCGATCCTGAACATCGTAGATGGTACCAACATTGAGCGTAACCTGTATCTGTCCACACAGATCATGGAACTTGGTATTCCGGTGATCATGGCTGTCAACATGATGGATATTGTTGAGAAGAACGGAGACAAAATACATATCGACAAACTGGCGAAAAAGCTGGGCTGTGAAGTTGTAACCATCTCTGCTCTGAAAGGAACCGGAATCAAAGAAGCTGCTGATAAAGCAGTGCAGATTGCACAGAAAAAAGGTGCTGCTGTACCGGTTCATGAGTTTGACAAGGATGTGGAGGCAGTCATCCGCACCGTTGAGAGCAAACTCGGAAGTGATATTGTAAATGAGCAGAAACGCTTCTTTGCAATCAAACTTCTGGAGAAAGATGATAAGATCACAGAGCAGATGAAATCCGTTCCGGATGTATCTGCCGAGATCAAACAGCTGGAAGACAAATTTGATGACGATACCGAGAGTATTATTACAAACGAGCGTTACGTTTATATTTCCAGCATCATCGGTGACTGTGTCACAAAGAACAAGAAAAACGCCATGACAACATCGGATAAGATCGACCGGATCGTAACCAACCGCTGGCTGGCACTTCCGATCTTTGCAGTTGTTATGTGGGTTGTATATTATGTATCTGTCACAACAGTAGGTACTTTTGTAACGGACTGGACCAACGATGTACTCTTTGGAGAGATCATTCCGCCGGCCATTGAAAATCTGCTGAACGCGATCCACTGCGCTGACTGGCTGCAGGGTCTGATCCTGGATGGTATTGTTGCCGGTGTTGGTGCCGTACTTGGATTCGTACCGCAGATGCTGGTACTGTTCCTGTTCCTGGCATTTCTGGAGTCCTGCGGTTACATGGCGCGTGTTGCATTCATCATGGATCGTATCTTCCGTAAATTTGGACTTTCCGGAAAATCCTTCATTCCGATGCTGATCGGAAGTGGTTGTGGTGTTCCTGGTATCATGGCTTCCCGTACCATCGAGAATGACCGTGACCGTAAAATGACCATTATGACAACAACGTTTGTACCTTGTGGAGCAAAACTTCCAATCATCGCCCTGATCGCAGGCGCCCTGTTTAATGGAGCTTCCTGGGTTGCACCAAGTGCTTACTTCGTTGGTATCGCAGCAATCATCTGCTCCGGTATCATCCTGAAAAAAACAAAACTGTTCGCTGGCGATCCGGCTCCGTTTGTTATGGAGCTTCCGGCTTACCACTGGCCGACGGTAAGCAACGTTCTCCGCAGCATGTGGGAGCGTGGCTGGTCTTTCATCAAAAAAGCCGGTACGATCATCCTGATGTCTACCATCGTTCTGTGGTTCCTGATGAACTTCGGATGGGTTGACGGATCCTTCGGAATGCTGGAAGCTGAGCAGTTAAATGACAGTATCCTGGCTTCCATCGGAAGCGTGATCGCTCCTCTGTTTGCACCTCTTGGATGGGGCGACTGGAAGATGGCTGTTGCAGCTGTTTCCGGACTGATCGCAAAAGAGAACGTTGTTGGTACCTTTGGTATCCTGTTCGGCTTTGGTGAAGTTGCAGAAGACGGTGCCGAGATCTGGGGACAGCTCGCAGGAAGCTTATCTACGGTAGCAGCTTATTCCTTCCTGGTATTCAACCTTCTGTGCGCACCGTGCTTCGCAGCAATGGGTGCAATCAAACGTGAGATGAACAATACCAAATGGTTTTTTACTGCAATCGGATATCAGACACTGCTTGCCTATGTTGTATCCCTGTGCATCTATCAGATCGGTAACCTGTTCATCGGCGGCGGTTTTGGAATCGGAACGGTAGTTGCTGTTCTGCTCATCATCGGATTTGTATATCTGCTGGTAAGACCTTACAAAGAGAGCGCAACTCTGAGCGTTTCCACCAACAAAATGTTCAGCAAATAATTGCTGTGACAGATAGAGAACATGTATCTGATGAAGAGTCCGTATCCGGCATCCGCTGCAGGATGCGGACTCTTTTGAAAAGAAAGGAGTTGTTTCTATGGGAACTTTTATCACACTTGTAGTCGTTGTTGGTCTGGTAGGACTTGCAGTACGCAGTATGATTAAAGATAAAAAAAGCGGCAAGGGAAGCTGTGGTGGTAACTGCGGGCAGTGCAAGGGACATTGCGACTGACAGGACAGGAATCATCATCAGGAGGTAGAACGTATGCCGCAGGAACAGACAAAGCATGAAGCCAGAAATTATCACAGAACACAGATGAAGCGAGAACTGATTATTCAGAAGCTCCGGGAACAGGGATGCAGAATAACCAGACAGAGACGGATTCTGCTCGATATTATCCTGGAAGAGGAGTGCTCCTGCTGTAAAGAAATTTACTATAAAGCTCTGCAGAAAGACAGCAGCATCGGGCCTGCTACGGTGTATCGCATGGTGAATACACTGGAGAGCATCGGTGCAATCAGCCGCAAAAATTTTTACAAGATTGCCTGTGGAGAAGAATGCTTCAAAGATCAGGGCTGTACCGTAGAACTGAGCGATCATACCATCTGCCGCTTAAGCGGAGAGATGTGGATGGACGTGATGAAATCCGGACTGAAGGCAAAGGGCTATATTCAGAATCAGGATATTGAAAATGTGATTGTTTCAGCGGTGGAAGGCTGAAAAACGGGGAAAACGGGTGAAAATTCCTTCCGTTTTCCCTGTTTTAATGAAAATAATTATCAAAAAGAACTGTACGTATTGTCTAACCGAGCAGGTGAGTGCTATACTGTGAACCACAGCGGGGGAAAATGTAAAATTCAGAAAAAATTTATTTTAATAACAGGAGGAAATGTAATATGACAATCAAAGATTTAAAACATCCAGGACTTTTCGCAGCAGGAGTATTATTCGGAACAGCAGGTATCAAAGCACTGTCCAGCAAGGATGCGAAAAAACTTTACACCAACTGCACCGCAGCTGTTCTTCGTGCAAAGAAAGTTGTTATGGATACGGTAACGACCATCCAGGAGAATGCGGAGGACATCTATGCTGACGCAAAACAGATCAACGAAGAGCGTGAAGCAGCAGAAGAGGCAGTAGAGGATGTAGCTGAAGAGACAGCAGAGGAAGCTGTTGAAGCAGAAGCAGAGGATACGGTTGAGGCATAAGCTGTACACAGCAACATCTGATTTACGTCGTATTCATACGGAAAAAACAAAACGCCTGCAGAATTCTCTGCAGGTGTTTTTCTAGGAGGCATAAGATTTGAAATTTTATATTAAACACGAAAGCAGAGGCAGAATCCGAATCCATCTGGCACAGAAGCGCATGTCCTCCGTACAGGCAGAGACACTGCTGTACTATCTGCAGAATCAGAACCAGGTATCTTTCGCGAAGGTATATGACAGAACCGGCGATGCCGTGATCTGTTACGAGGGAGAACGAGCCGCTGTGATTCGGATGATACAGCTCTTCCACTACGAGGAAGTAGAGCTGCCGACCGGACTGCTTGAGAGCTCCGGCAGAGCGTTAAACAACGAATATCAGGAAAAGCTGATCAGCAAAGTGATTTACCACTTTGGAAGAAAATGGCTTCTTCCGGCACCGATCCGTGCCATCTATACTACGGTTGTTTCCGTAAAATATATCTGGAAAGGAATCCAGACACTGGCACAGGGAAAGATCGAAGTTCCGGTTCTTGATGCAACCGCAATCGGTGTTTCGATGCTCCGCGGCGACTATGGAACCGCAGGCTCTGTCATGTTCCTGCTCGGCGTAGGAGAGCTGCTTGAGGAATGGACGCATAAAAAATCCGTCGGAGATCTGGCACGCAGCATGTCGCTGAACGTCGGAAAGGTATGGCTGAAAAAAGACGGCCAGGAAATTCTCGTTCCGTCTGAAAAAATTGTTGCGGGCGACGAGATTGTCGTACATATGGGAAATCTGATTCCATTCGACGGCGAGGTATCCAACGGCGAGGGTATGGTAAACCAGGCTTCTCTGACCGGAGAATCTGTTCCGGTACGCCGTACCTTAGGTTCCGTTGTCTATGCGGGAACGGTTCTTGAGGAGGGCGAGCTTACCATTCTTGTGAAGCAGACCGGCGGATCCAGCCGTTACGAGAAGATTACCGCGATGATCGAAGAGTCCGAGAAACTGAAATCCGGACTGGAGAGCAAGGCAGAGCATCTGGCAGACCGTCTTGTACCGTATTCCCTTGGCGGAACGGCGTTGACGTATCTTCTGACCAGAAATGCAACGAAAGCACTCTCTATTCTGATGGTAGACTTCTCCTGTGCGTTAAAACTTGCCATGCCGATTTCCGTTCTCTCTGCAATCCGCGAGGCAAACCAGCACAAGATCACCGTAAAGGGCGGTAAATTCCTGGAGGCTGTGGCGGAAGCGGATACGATCGTTTTCGATAAGACCGGAACACTGACAAAAGCGCAGCCGACCGTAGCAGAGGTGGTATCCTTCAGCGAAACAAAGAGCCCGGATGAGCTTCTGCGCATCGCAGCCTGCCTGGAAGAGCATTTTCCGCATTCCATGGCAAAAGCCGTAGTAGACGCGGCAAAAGAGAAACATCTGGATCACGAGGAGATGCACTCCAAAGTAGAATATATCGTTGCACACGGTATTTCTACAACGATCAATGGCGAAAAAGCGATTATTGGAAGTTATCACTTCGTATTTGAGGATGAGAACAGTATCATTCTGGAAGGAATGGAAGAGAAGTTCCGTCATCTGCCGGAGGAGTATTCTCATCTCTATCTTGCCTTAGAAGGTGTACTTGCAGCAGTTATCTGCATTGAGGATCCGCTTCGTCCGGAGGCGGCCGAAATTATCCGTCAGCTGAAAAAAGCAGGTCTGAAAAAGATCGTCATGATGACCGGAGACAGCGAGCGCACGGCAAAAGCGATCGCGAAGAAGGTCGGCGTGGACGAGTACTATGCTGAGGTACTGCCGGAGGATAAGGCAAACTTTGTGGAGAAAGAAAAAGCAGAGGGACGTAAAGTCATTATGATCGGTGACGGTATTAACGATTCACCGGCACTTTCTGCCGCAGACGTTGGAATCGCCATCAGCGAGGGCGCAGAGATTGCGCGTGAGATCGCGGATATCACCGTTGCCGCAGACGATCTGGCAGAAATTCTGGTGCTTCGTATGCTGAGCAACCGTCTGATGAAACGGATTCATAAGAATTACCGCTTTATCGTTACGTTCAATGCCGGACTGATTCTGCTCGGCGTGGGCGGTATTTTACAGCCAACCACTTCCGCACTGCTTCACAATACATCTACTCTTTACATTGGCTTAAAGAGTATGGGTAACCTGCTGGACGAGCCGGTATAAAAAACAGAACAGAATAGCAACGGGAAAGCCGCCGGAGTCTTCTTCTTAAGATTCCAGCGGCTTTTTAACAAAAGCAGGGAAAGTCTCTGCTTCCATTGCGAATATTCTTTCACCAGCGTGATGTGAAAAAGAAAATGATACAATTTTCTCAAGAAAAGCCGGAAAAATTTGCAGGATATCCTTGACAAAATCCGACAAAAACGGTATGATATACCCAACAGTTAGATGTAGCTAACTAAAGTACAACGGATAAAACCAAAAATCATACGGGATCCCGGTAGAGGGATTCTTTCTTAAAACACAGGAGTTAGAATAAACTAATTTCAAGTAGCATAAGATAACAACAGAAAGGCAGGTAGAGAAGATGAGTGTCGTAATTATCGGTGGAAATGAAAGAATGGTGTGTCAATATACAGATATCTGTAAAGACTATGGATGTAAAGCAAAGGTGTTCCCGAAAGAGCATGGCTCCGTTAAGAAAAAAATTGGGAATCCGGATCTGATGATTCTCTTTACCAACACCGTATCCCACAAAATGGTCATCACTGCTTCCCAGGAAGCAAAGAAAAACAATATTCCGATCGCAAGAATCCATACCAGCAGTGCCACCGCACTTCGCTCGGTATTAGATGAGCACTGCGCAGCAGCAATGTAAGAAGGAGACGTAAAAGGCATGATTGAGAGATTTCTGATCGAACACTGTTCGGCAACGCTGGCTTCCATCAAAGCCGCAAATTTATGTAATATGACATTTTCATCCAAAGAAGAACTGGAAGATCAGATTTCATACTGGAGTGCCTGTCTGGAACCAAAAGGAATTCACATCTTTGTATTGCGGGAGCATGAGACGAGAGCACTGGTCTATGTGTACCGTGAAGGGCTTCTCCAGAAGGAGCTGGAAAATCCGGAGAATGCAGCGTTTTTAAAATCCTATGGATATGAAAATACAGACATTGCCTATGCACTGAATCGCCTGAAAACCCGGGTAGCAGAGTGTAAAGAAGGATTTCCGCATGAGATCGGTGTGTTTCTCAACTATCCGCTCGGTGATGTGATCGGTTTTATTGAGAACAAAGGCCACAATTATAAATGCAAGGGATGCTGGAAGGTCTATTGCAATGAGTGCGAAACACAGAAAACATTTCAGCGCTATCAGAAATGCAGAAACGTGTATCTGCGTCTCTGGAAGCAGGGAAGAAGCGTTTTACAGCTCACCGTAGCTGTTTAACATAAAATCCTGCATACCATAAAAAGGGCAGTAGGATCGGGGAAAGAAAAATCCCCCGGAATCAGAAAATAAAGAAAGAAGGATTTGAAACATGAGCAAAGTAGCAGTAGTTTATTGGAGTGGAACCGGCAACACAGAAATGATGGCACAGAAAGTAGCAGAGGGAGCAAAAGAGGCAGGCGCAGAAGTTTCTGTTCTGACTTGCGCAGATTTCTCTGCGGATGATGTAGATGCATACGATGCAATCGCTTTCGGATGCCCGGCTATGGGGGCAGAAGAGCTGGAAGATACCGAGTTCGAGCCAATGTTCTCCGCATGTGAATCCAAACTCTCCGGAAAGAAAATCGCTCTGTTCGGTTCCTATGGATGGGGAGACGGCGAGTGGATGCGCACCTGGGAAGAAAGCTGCAAAAATGATGGCGCCGAGCTGGTATGCGACAGCGTGATCTGCGCAGACGCGCCAGATGATGAAGCTGAGGCAGCATGCATTGCACTTGGAAAAGCACTCTGCTAAGCATAAATAAAAGGAAGAAAAAGCGGCAGCCCTTTTGTCTGGGACTGCCGCTTTTTTTTTCGGACAATGAGAAAGACTCGCTGTCATTTGGCTGTTAAAATTCGGTATCATCCGCATCGGATGGCCGTGACGGTTTTAAAAGAATTCCGTTGATTTCCACTTCATCGGCTGCCTCGATCAGAATATACGGTGTTCCGTCGATCGTACGGGTTTCGATGAGCTGGGCCTTTTCCGGGCTGACTTTGATGATAACATCCGGGGTGCGGATCTCGTAGTTCCGTGTACTGGCCACGTTCGAGGCAACGAAGCTTGCTTTCTCATCCGCAATGGATTCGTACTTCTCGTCGAACTCGTCAAGCTGTTCATTCGGTACGCCGCTGCTGGCGAGCAGACGTTTTACCTCGTGTTTATCGAGCACCACCGGTTCCGGATCGTCTTTCCGCTCTTCAATCATGGTATTTAAGTTCTCCTGAATGGTCATAACAGTAGAAAAATCACAGGCGGAATCGAGAGTTTCTTCTATAATAGACTGAAACGTTTCTTTCTGAGATTTCGCGGAAAGCGGCGCCTGACAGCCCAGGAAGTGGTCGAGAAAGTCCGGCTGATCCATCTCTGCGTTTTTCGTGAAATACAGCAGATTGTGGATATCCGTGTTGCGGTCTGTGAAGGCCGGGAAGAGAAAACCGTTTTCCGGTGCGCCGACCACCCAGTCCTGCACGCGGTTTTCAATCGTATTGTGGGACACATTGTAGCAGAGACCCGGTTTGTCGAGTTTTACCGGGCAGATGCTGCAGAGGATAAATTCATAGACGTAATCGGAAGCATCGTCCATATCCAGATTATCAGAAGCGCGTCCCGGTACATCGTATGCACCATGGATCAGAATAATATAGTAGTTTTCCGGATAGAGATAATCCGCCATCACCTTTTCATAAAATTCATCAATCAGCGCTTCGTCCTTCAGCTCACTGTTGCGGAGTTTTAAGAGAAACTCCTGTGTGCCGCCCTCACTTTCCTGGGAGAGCGGGAACTCCATATTCAGCAGATTCTTTCCGATGGTACCGGAGAGGGTGCTTTTAAAAATCTTAAAATACTTAAACATTTCTTCCTCTTCGAGAGAGAGAAACGCTTCTTTTAATTTTGTCTTAATATTCTTTTCCGCATCCACATAGCATCCGCAGATTCGCGTGATCGCACAGTGGGATGGGGTAAACAGTTTTTTAATTTCGGCAATTTCCTTTTTGTTCATATAGAATGCTCCTTTATCAGCAATTTCGTATCTTAGACAAGTACTTTCTATTATAGACCATAGGGAAGGGAAAAGGCAAGAAAGAAAATAGCGACTATATCTTATTATACTTTAAATATAATTTCAAAAATCTTGACAGAGGTACCGATTCTGTTATACGATTAGGTCTAATAAAGGGGAGTAATTTGAGTTTGAAAATTTGCGTTTGCAAGTTTTCCGATTATTCAGCTACTTAAATGGATACGCATGAAATTAAGAAAAAGAGGAGAATGATAGTGGATATAAGTAAAAAATCTGTAAAAAAAATCCGGGAACTTATTGTGTTTACAGCATTTCTTGTGGTCGCACTGTGGAAGTTTAATGTGGTACTCGATGTGTTGAAAGCAATATGGGGGATCGTATTTCCATTTGTACTTGGCGGAGCGATCGCATTTGTGACCAACGTGCCAATGAGCTTTTTGGAAAAGAAAATTTTTGGAAGGGCAAAAAAAGAAAATAAGATAGTCGAAAAACTGGCAAGACCGATAAGCCTGTTCCTCACGATCGTATTTGCGGTTGGCGTGATTGTACTGGTGATGTTTGGTGTGATTCCGCAGCTTACGCGGACAATAGGAACCCTGATGATGAGTATCGCTGATTTTATTCCGCAGATGCAAAGCTGGATCCGGGAGTTTTCCCATAATAACCAGGAAATCATGAAGCTTGTAGATCAGGTACAGTTTAATCCGGATCAGGCGATCAAGTGGGGGATAAGCCTACTTGGAAATGGTGCAGGAAATATGATGAATATCACAATGTCAGCAGTGGGTTCCATAGTTAGTGGATTGGCAGCCTTTTTTGTTGCATTTTCCTTTGCCTGCTATGTCCTTTTTCAGAAGGAAACGCTGCAGGTGCAGATTCGAAAAGTATTTTTCGCTTTTCTTCCAAAGGAAAAAGCAGATGCTTTTCTTAAAGTCTGCTCTCTGACTTATCAGACATTTGCAAATTTTCTTACAGGTCAGTGTCTGGAAGCCGTGATCCTTGGCTGTATGTTTGTTGTGATATTGAGCATTTTGAGGATGCCATATGCACTTTTGATTGGAGTTTTAATTGCGTTTACGGCATTGATCCCGATTTTCGGAGCCTTCATCGGGTGTGCAGTGGGAAGCTTTTTGATCTTTATGGTAAATCCGAAACAGGCAATTTTATTTATTATAGTATTTCTGGTGCTGCAGCAGATCGAGGGAAATCTGATCTATCCTCATGTTGTGGGTGAGTCTGTAGGGCTTCCATCGATTTGGGTTCTTGCAGCAGTTACGATCGGCGGAAATCTTATGGGAATTATAGGTATGCTTGTTTTTATTCCGTTGCTTTCCGTGTTCTATACTATTTTTCGGGAATTCGTATATCTGCATCTGAAAAAAAAGCATATCAAACAGGTGACAAAGACAGAAATAGAAGAAGATACGGCGGAAGAAATGGTAAATAGTGAGATACCAGAGGTGAAATGATAGAATCCCGTCTTTGACAGCTGTATGGTGATAAAACGGTTACAAACCCAGTAAATATGGGTATTGTGGCCGTTTTTTTTTGTAGATCATTATTCAACCGTCAAACTTCCGGGTGTTTTTTATAGCAGTCCCAGAAAATAATGCAAAACTTCAGCACTGCAGAACGTGAATTACTGCGTCACAGATTTTTGTATCTTAGACAAGTACTTCCTATGATAGACTACAGGGAAGGGAAAGGCAGGAAAGAAAAAAATGTACAATGGATATTACAACTGTCTTGTCACATGACAAAAGTTGTGGTATACTAAGCGCTAAAGTGTTAAAAAAATATCACGATTCAGGGTTCTGAATCGTTATAGTAAAAATAGGAAGGAAACAAAACCAATGGATACCAGAAGAGAAAAGCTGGAAGCATTAAAGAAAGAAAAAAACGCTGTCATCATGGCACACTATTACGTGCCGGATGAGGTGCAGGAAATTGCCGATTACATCGGGGATTCGTATTACTTAAGCGACATGGCGACGAAAGTGGACGCCAGTGTCATCGTTCTCTGCGGCGTTCGTTTCATGGGTGAGAGCGCCAAAATCTTAAACCCGGGCAAAAAAGTACTGCTCCCAGATCTGCATGCCGACTGTCCGATGGCTCACATGGCAGCGATTGAAAAAATCAAGGAAGTCCGGCAAGAGTACCCGGATGTGGCTGTCGTATGCTATGTCAATTCCACCGCGGAATTAAAAAGTCATTCCGACGTCTGTGTCACCTCCTCCAACGCAGTAAAAATTGTAAAAGAACTGCCGAACCACGACATCTTCTTTATCCCTGATGAGCATCTTGGTACCTATGTGGCTGAGCAGGTGCCGGAGAAACATATCATCTTAAATGACGGTTTCTGCCACGTACATGCTGCCATCCGCCCGGAAGCCGCAAAGGCTGCAAAGGAAGCGCGCCCGCAGGCAAAGCTTCTCGTTCACCCGGAGTGCAGAAGTGAAGTCGTTGCACTTGCCGATTATGTCGGAAGCACCGCAGGCATCATCAAATATGCCGAGGCAAGTAAAGATACCGAGTTTCTCGTTGCAACCGAGCTTGGTGTTTTCGCGGAGCTGAAAAAGCGCTGCCCGGATAAGAAGTTTTATGCAGTGGGAAATACGCAGATCTGCCCAAATATGAAAAAAGTAACATTGGACAAATTAATAGAAGCACTGGAAAACGAGGAGAATGAAGTTCTGTTAAGCGAACAGGAAATTTCAGACGCACATGCGCCGCTGTTAAGAATGCTCGAGCTTGCAAAGTAACAAAATAAGCAGAACGCAGAAGCGGAAAAGAGGAAACGAAATGAAAAAGTATTATGATGCAGTGATTGTAGGATGCGGTGTGGCAGGATGCTTTACGGCACTTCATCTGCCCCAGGAAGCCGATATTCTGATGATAACAAAAGCAGATACCGAGGACAGCGACTCCTTCCTCGCACAGGGCGGTATTTGTGTTCTGAAAAACGAGAGCGATTACGATGCGTTCTATGAAGATACGATGCATGCCGGGCACTATGAAAATACGCCGGAATCCGTCGACATTATGATCCGTTCTTCCCGAAATGTTATCAATCAGCTCATTGCCTGGGGTGTGGATTTCCGTCGCGATGAGAACGGAGAACTCTGCTATACGAAAGAAGGCGCACATTCTACCAACCGCATCCTGTTCCACGACGATGTAACCGGAAAGGAGATTACGAGCAAGCTTCTCGCGCAGGTAAAAAAGCTGCCGAACGTGACGCTTCTTGCGCACACGGAAATGTGTGATATTCTTTCCGGCAAAAATGGCTGCGAGGGTGTTCTGATCCGGGATGAAGAAGGAAAGCTGGTTCCGGTTTATGCCAGGGATGTGATCTGGGCGTGCGGCGGTATTGGCGGAATTTATGACAATTCTACGAACTTCCCGCATCTGACAGGAGATGCACTTGCAATTGCGATCCACAGGAACGTAGCACTGAAAAATGTCAATTACGTACAGATTCACCCAACAACGCTGTATTCCCAAAAGAAAGGCCGCCGTTTCCTGATTTCCGAATCTGTCCGCGGAGAGGGCGCTGTACTGCTCGATAAAAATGGCGAGCGTTTCACCGATGAACTGCAGCCGCGTGACATGGTATCCCGTGAGATCCACCGTCAGATGGAAAAGGACCACACGAAGCACGTATGGCTTTCCCTGAAAACGATTCCGCTCGATGTAAAAGAACGGTTCCCGAATATTTACCAGAAATGCCTGGAAGAGGGATACGATATCACGAAAGAACCGATTCCGGTTGTACCGGCACAGCATTACTTTATGGGCGGCGTCAAGGTAGACAGCAATAGCGAAACGACGATGGATCATCTGTATGCAGCAGGTGAGACGAGCTGCAACGGCGTGCACGGTGCAAACCGTCTGGCAAGCAATTCTCTGCTGGAGAGCCTTGTATTCGCAGAGCGCGCGGCAAAGAAGATGGCTGCCGAATGGGCCGCAGAGGGTCTTGTAGAGAACGCAGACCGCAAAGAAACGGCAACGGAGCCGAAGGAAGATGAATGGAAGCTCCTTGCAAAACGGTACGATATTAGAAAAGAAGATTACCAGGATATGGAAGAATATGCAGAACGCTGCAAAGAGAGCATCTGGGATGCGATCAGAAAGGAAGACAAATATGAATCCAATCACAAGAACACTAAATGTGGATAATCTGCTGCTGTTGGCGCTGCAGGAAGATATCTCCAGTGAAGATGTAACCACGAATGCTGTCATGCCAGAAGCCTGCCAGGGAACGGTACAGCTTCTCTGCAAACAGGACGGCGTCATTGCCGGTATGGAAGTATTTGCAAGAGTATTTACGCTGCTCGATGAGAAAACCGAGATTATTCCGTATGTGAAAGACGGCGATGAAGTCAAAAAAGGCGATCTGCTCGCAACCGTAAACGGCGATATCCGTGTTCTGCTGTCCGGTGAGAGAACCGCGCTCAATTATCTGCAGCGGATGAGCGGAATCGCAACGTATACGAGAAGCGTTGCGAAGCTGCTCGAAGGTTCCAAAACGACCCTTCTCGATACCAGAAAAACGACCCCGAATATGCGTATTTTTGAAAAATATGCAGTCAAAATCGGTGGCGGCCAGAATCACCGCTACAATCTGTCCGACGGCGTTCTGTTAAAGGACAACCATATTGGAGCTGCAGGCAGTGTCACAAAAGCGATCGAGATGGCACGCGATTATGCTCCGTTTGTGCGTAAGATTGAAGTCGAGTGTGAAAACCTCGATATGGTCCGCGAAGCAGCAGATGCAGGTGCCGACATTATCATGCTCGACAATATGACTCCGGCGCAGATGAAAGAGGCGGTAGCCGTCATCAACGGCAGAGCAAAAACCGAGTGCTCCGGAAATGTGACAAAAGAAAATATCGCCACTATCCTCGACACCGGCGTAGACTATGTTTCCAGCGGTGCACTGACGCATTCTGCACCGATTCTTGATGTATCATTGAAAAATCTGCATCCAATAGAATAAGTATAAAAATAGGAATCATTTCCTTATAGATATAAAAATCGCGAAATAAAAAAGCTTCTGTTCCTCCCGGAAAAAGGGAAGAACAGAAGCTTTTTTAAACAGGAAACTTCGTTGAATTTTCTTATAAAAAATTCTCCGGGTTTAGATTCCTTTTTTAAACAGGAGAAAGGAATATCCGATCGGAATCAAAACCAGCGCTGCGATCGTGAGAAATAAAATCCATTCAAGCTGCAGAAAGCTGTTTACGATCATGGCAACGCCGCCGATGATCCAAACCCAGCCGGCGAGGCGGTGAGTGCGGTTCCAGTTTTCCTGACTGTGAAGGGTCCATGGAACCTTGATGCCGGTTGTGTAGTTCTGTTTGCATTTTGGCATGTAATTGCCGATGAGAATAAAGAGAAGGCCGACAATCCCATTGCTAACAAAACCGATATCAACTGCGATGCCGACTGCGTTTGCGTAGATGGAGCAGCAGACGATCAGAGAGGTTACAGGTATGATCCACAGAACAAGACGGATCATCTTCGGGCCGATGTTCTGCCGCTTCGGATCAGAAAAAGTGAGAACAGCGGTAAAAATCTGCAGAGCGGCAAGAAACAGAGGAATACCGATCACTGCCATCGTTTTGCTGCTCCAGCCGTTTGGAACATTGTTTGTGCCAAAATGGGTGGCAATGGTGTCCGGCATGCGATTCCAGAGCAGAAGTCCGATCACCATCGGAAAAAGAGAAATGAGTGTTGTCAGAATCAGTGTTGTTTTATATTTTTTCCACATCAGAAGTGCCTCCTTTGAGCTCTGAAATCCAGAGCATGATTTCTTCCAGGACGGAAGTGTTGAGTTCATAATAAATAAAATTTTTCTCCCGGGATTCCAGCACAAGGTCTGCTTTTTTCAGAATACCGAGATGGTAGGAGATGGTTGCACCTGCCATATCAAAGTGCGATCCGATCTCCCCGGCAGAAAGTCTTTCGTTTTTCAGAAGCTCCAGAATCCTTCGCCGGACAGGATCGGAGAGAGCTTTAAACGTTTCTGCGAATGCCATGGAAACCTCCTTTCCGGCAGTATGAATGCAAATTAATTAGAAATTCATCTAAATACTTTTTATCACATGGAAAGCGAAAAGTCAATAAGCATTTCGAAAAAATTCCAAATAGTTTTATTGTTGATTTTGAGTTGCTATTTTCTGCAGAATACGCTACGATAAGGGAAAAGTTGTAGAAAAAGGGGGACAAAAACATGAAAAAACACCTGTCCGTGCGCTACGGCACGATTCAGGGCTGCTACTGGATGGGATACGCGGCACTGATGGGGTATGCCAGCGTTTATCTTCTTGAAAAAGGCTTCACAAACACACAAATCGGCCTTCTGACGGCAGTTGGCTGTATCGTGTCAGCGGTTCTGCAGCCTGCGCTGGCATCCTACGCAGATCGGCCGGAAAGCCCGTCCGTACGAACAATGCTCCTTGGAGCGAACCTGATTCAGCTTGTTCTTATCATTTCCCTTGCTGCAACGGCAGAAAGCAGTTCTATGGTGGTAAGGACACTGCTGTACGGCGCAAGCATTACGATGCTGATGCTGATGATTCCGTTCGTTAATTCTCTTGGTATGGAGACGATCCGCCAGGGAGAGGAACTTGATTACGGAATCGGGCGCGGCATGGGTTCCGTTGCATATGCGATTGCATCATGGCTGCTCGGCCGGCTGACCGCATCCTTTGGAGCAGACATGATTCCGATCTGGGCTATCGCACTGACCATTCTTTTCCTCATCTGTGTATTTCGCTTTCCGTTTAAAAAGGACAGGAAAAAAGCAGAAGCAGAAAAAGAAGAGACAGGAGCAGCCGGTCCGGTCGATTTTCTGAAACGGTATCCGTCCTTCGTGGTAGTACTGCTTGGCTGCATTCTGATCTTTATGTCACATAGCCTGATTAACAGCTTCAATTATCAGATTGCAATGGCAAAAGGTGGTGGCAGCGGTGAGATGGGAAATGCGATGACCATCTCTGCAGTTTCCGAGCTGCCAACGATGTTTCTGTTCGGCTATCTGCTGAAAAAGAAGAGCAGTGTTTTCTGGCTCCGTCTCTCCGGCCTGTTTTTTGTCCTGAAAAGCATAGGAACCTTCCTGGCCTTTAATATTCCGACATACTACGCTGTTCAGCCGTTCCAGATGTTCGGCTGGGCGCTGATCAACGTCGCCTGCGTCTATTACGTGGACGGCATCATGGAGCCGCAGGATTCGATTAAAGGACAGGCATATATGGCGATGACCATCACCGCAGGAAATGTAATGAGCTCCCTGTTTGGCGGCTGGCTTATCGATGCAGCCGGTGTTGGCGCGATGCTGATCTGCGCATCTCTTGCGGCCTTCATCGGCTGGCTGATTGTGTGCCTCGGTTCGAAAGAAGCAAAAACTGCATAGGAAAGATAAAAGAAAGCGCCCGAAACCGAACGTGGTTCCGGGCGCTTTGCCGTACAGCTCTTATTTATTTCTGTTTCCTGTATACTTCTCATCACAGTATTTGCAACGGTAAACCTCTTTTTCCGGGTCAGCCAGGATAAAGACATGTTTTAATCCCTGCTCAATAGAGGTGATACAGCGCGGGTTTTTACATTTAATCACATCAACCACCTGTTTCGGCAGATGAAGTTCTTTTTTCTCCGTAATCTCGCCGTCTTTAATGACATTGACAGTGATATTGTGATCGATAAAGCCTAAGATGTCAAGATCCATCTTATCAACCGAACACTCAACTTTCAGAATGTCCTTTTTTCCCATTTTTTCACTTTTGGCATTTTTAATAATGGCTACGGTACAGTCCAGCTTGTCCAGTCCCAGATCATGGTAAATGGTCATAGCCTTTCCTGCTTTAATATGGTCGAGCACGAAGCCCTCTTCAATACGTCCTACGTTCAGCATAGCGAAAGATGCTCCTTTCTTAATCGACTTTGATGTTCAGCAGCGTCAGAATCAGGGCCATACGTGCATAAACACCGTACTGAACCTGTTTAAAGTAAGCAGCGCGCGGGTCATTATCCACGTCAACGGAGATCTCATTGACACGCGGCAGCGGATGCAGAACCAGCATTTCCGGAGAAGCAAGATCCATTTTGGACTGATCCAGAATATAGAAATCCTTCATGCGGATGTAATCATCCTCGTTGAAGAAACGTTCTTTCTGGACACGGGTCATATAAAGAACATCCAGCTTCGGGAGAACATCTTCCATTTTAATAACTTCCTCAAATGGAACATTGTTCGCCCGCAGCACATCATCACGGATGTAATCCGGGAGACGAAGCTCCTCCGGGGAGATTAATACAATTTTAATGCCGGTATAACGAACCAGCGCTTCAATCAGGGAATGAACCGTTCTGCCGAATTTAAGATCACCGCAGAAGCCGATGGTAAGATTGTTCAGGCGACCCTTTAAAGAACGGATGGTGAGAAGATCGGTAAGAGTCTGCGTCGGATGCTGATGTCCGCCATCACCTGCGTTGATCACAGGAATACGGGAGTACATCGATGCAACGAGCGGAGCGCCTTCTTTCGGATGACGCATGGCACAAATATTTGCAAAGCAGGATACCACGCGGATGGTGTCGGCTACGCTTTCACCTTTGGAAGCGGAAGAAGAATTGGCAGAAGAAAAACCAAGAACAGTACCGCCAAGATTCATCATGGCAGCCTCAAAGCTGAGACGGGTGCGTGTGCTTGGTTCATAAAATAAAGTAGCAAGTCTTTTGCCATCGCAGGCATGTGCATATTTCTCCGGGTTCTTTTCAATATCGTTCGCCAGATCCATTAACTGATCCAGTTCTTCGACCGAGAAATCAAGGGGACTCATTAAGTGTCGCATATATTACCTCCTATGAAGATCCTTATTTTTGTTACCGTTCACAGGTTCCCTGCGAACGGTAACATTCGCAGCCCTCATTTAAAGTTTTGCTTCGCAAAAGGAGGGCTGCTCACGCCTGAATCACTTTCTTACGCAGCGAAACAGCAGGTGTTTCCCTGCTGAGTGAACAGTAACTTATTTTTTCTGTGTTCCACCTTAACACAAAAACAGGATAAATGCAAGATAAAAAATGGCAGGAAAAAGGTCGAAAAGCAGAGTAATATGAAATGTGAAAAAATAAAGTGAAATAGCAGTCAAAAAGGAAAAAGATTGTACAAAAGCCGAATTTCGGAAGATCTTTTCTTGTAAATTAAACGGAGATGGAGTAAAATATTGATATCTGCAACAAATGCAGAGTATCAGGAGGACCAGATATGCTAGACTTAGGAAAAATCCGCGACGAGATCGATGCCACCGATGACGAGATCGTCCGCCTGTTCCAGCACCGGATGGCGCTGACGGCGGAGGTTGCGCAGTACAAGATAGAGACAGGAAAAGCCGTTTTTGATGCGGAACGTGAGCGCCAGAAGCTGGAAAAGCTGACAGGCGAGGGAACAAATGCATTCAATATAAAAGGCATCCAGGAGCTGTTCCAGCAGATCATGTCGATCAGCCGGAAGCGTCAGTATCAGCTGCTGACAGAAAACGGCGGCGAGGAGATGACCGATTACACGCAGGTTGACCACCTCCCGACACACGGCAAAAGAGTTGTTTTCCAGGGTGTGGAGGGCGCCTACAGTTTCGGTGCGATGAAAGAATTTTTCGATGATACGATTACAAGCTTTCACGTAGATACCTGGAAAGAGGCGATGGAGGCGATTACGAGGGGCGAAGCCGATTATGCCGTGCTTCCGATCGAGAACTCCACAGCAGGCATTGTATCCGATATTTATGATCTTCTGGTGGAATATCCGCACTACATCGTCGGTGAGCAGGAATTGCCGGTGGAGCATGTGCTGATGGCACTGCCGGGAGCAAAGGCTGAGGAGATCCGCACCGTGATTTCCCATCCGCAGGCGCTGGCGCAGTGCCGCCGTTTCCTGGATTCCAATGAAAACTGGAAGACGGAAGAGCGTCTCAATACAGCCGCCGCTGCAAAAGAAGTATCCGAGAGCGGTGATCTTACGATGGCAGCCGTCGGAAGTCCGTACGCTGCAGAGCATTTCGGACTGCAGATCTTAAAAGAAGGTATTTTTGATGCCCAGGGAAATACGACACGCTTTGTTATCATTTCTGGGCAGAAACGCTTTGTAAAAGATGCACAGAAAATCAGCGTATGCATGGAACTGCCGCATCAGAGCGGTTCTCTTTACAACGCACTGGCACATTTTATTTACAACGATCTGAACATGACCAAAATCGAGTCCCGCCCGATTCCGCAGCGGAAATGGGAGTACCGTTTCTTCGTGGATTTCGAGGGGAACTTAAGCGATCCGGCAGTCAAAAACGCACTGCGCGGATTGCAGGCAGAATCCGCGAAATTCCGGATTTTCGGAAATTATTAATCCAGAAGAGAGGGCCGTACCAAGCGGCCTTTTCGCATAAATAAAATGAAAAATGACAGGAAGGAAGAGACAAAAGATGATTAGAATAGAAGAATGTATCCTCTACCGCGATTTCGCAGAGGGGGAGGTACTGCGCGATATGACGATACTGGTGGAGACCTACAAAAAACTGGTCAATGCTCAGATTTCCCTGAAGGACCGCCGGTTCCGTGAGAATATGAGCGCATATGAGCCGCAGTTTTATGAGGCACTGAACCGCCTTGTCGAGATGGCAAACCGCTACGGCTTCTCCGGAAATCTCTGGCACGATTATCTGACATATCTTCTGGTCAACAAAGAAAATGCATTTTCTACCTCCTGCGAGATTGTCGGAAAAGTCGAGGGAAGCATCAACCAGATGGCAAAACATGATTTTGTCCGTTTCAAAGAGCTGTTCGATTTCGATATCTGTGTTTTTGATGAGATTTTTGAGTCCGGCGATGCCTCTGTCATCAGTTCCTATGAGAACACGGACAGCCCGAATAAACTATTCAACAAAGAAGTCCGGGATCGTATCTGTGAGCTGGCCATCCGTCTGGCAAAGGCTGCATCCGCAGATGAATTTATGGCTGATATGGTTCAGTTTTACAAAGATTTCGGAGTGGGAAAACTGGGACTTCACAAGGCATTTCGTATTGCGCATACAGGAGAGAACGTTGAGATTATCCCGATTACCAACATTCCGGATGTGCGCCTTTCTGATCTTGTCGGCTACGAAATTCCAAAGCAGAAGCTGATCGACAACACGAAAGCGTTTGTCGAGGGCAAGAAAGCAAACAACTGTCTGCTTTTTGGTGATGCCGGAACCGGAAAATCCTCCAGCATCAAGGGCATCCTGAATGAATATTACGATCAGGGACTGCGAATGATCGAGGTTTACAAGCATCAGTTTCAGGATCTAAATGAGCTGATTGCACAGATCAAAAACAGAAATTATAAATTCATTATTTACATGGATGACCTTTCCTTTGAAGAGTTTGAGATTGAGTACAAATACCTGAAAGCTGTCATTGAGGGAGGCCTGGAAAAACGTCCGGACAATATTCTTATTTATGCAACCTCCAATCGTCGCCATCTGATTAAAGAGGATTACAGTGATAAAGAAGGAACAAGACAGGATATGCATACTTCCGACACCGTACAGGAGAAACTATCCTTGGTATACCGTTTCGGCGTCAGCATCTATTTTGGTGCACCGGATAAGAAAGAATTCCAGAAGATTGTTTCCACACTGGCCGAACGATACGGCGTGACGCTGCGTGAGGAAGAGCTTTTGGCAGAAGCGAACAAATGGGAACTGTCCCACGGCGGTCTGTCCGGCCGTACCGCACAGCAGTTTATCGATTATCTGCTCGGAAAACAGTAAAAAGAAAAAGGTCAAAAAGTCCGCTTGGTATTGGGAGCGGGCTTTTTGGGATATCCTTTGAAAAAGAAGGAGGAAAAGCATATATGCAGTATTCCACATTTGCTGCCATTGATATCGGCAGCTACGACGTCATTCTGGAGATTTTCGAGATCTCCAAAAAACAGGGAATCCGAAGCGTGGATAAGATCTGTCATCGGATGGAGCTTGGAAAAGATACGTACACGTTGGGAAAAATTCGCCCTGAAATGGAAGAAGAGCTGTGCCGTGTACTCGCAGATTTTGTGCGGATTATGGAAGGCTATCGCGTGGACGATTACCGTGCAACGGCATCCAGTGCGATCAGTGAGGCGTCGAACAGTCTCTATGTCCTTGGAAAAATTCATCAGCTGACCGGTTTTTCTGTCACTGTTCTCTCCAACTCGGAGCAGCGTTTTCTTAGCTATAAAGCGCTCGCGGCGATGGAGGACAATTTTAACAAGATCATTGAAAAGGGAACTGCGATTCTCGATCTTGACGGTGGCAGTTTTCAGATTTCCCTGTTCGACAAGGATGCACTTGTCACAACACAGAACATCCGCATGGGAAGTCTTCGCATCCGCGAGCGTCTTGCCGGAATTCAGAGTGAGACGGAACATTACGAAGAGATGGTCGAAGAGCTGATTTGGAATGAAGTATCGAGCTTTAAAAAGATGTATCTGAAAGACCGTAAAATCGAAAACATTATGCTGATCGGCGATGTTTTCACCGACAGTGTTTATCAGAATATCGAAGAAAAAACGACAAAAATCATTTCCCGTGAAAACTTTAATACCTGGTATGAGAAAATTATCCGTCAGTCACCGATGGAGCTTGCTGTAAAACTTGGTATTCCGCTGGAAAACGCTTCACTGATGTACCCGTCTGCTGTGATTTATAAATGTCTGATTGATATGATGGGTGCGGAGCATATCTGGATTCCGGGCGTGCATATGACACGTGGTATTGCATACGAGTATGCGGAGCAGATGAAACTGCTGAAAGGCGGTCATAATTTCGAAAATGATATTCTGATGGCGGCAAAAAATATCGGAAAACGGTACGCGGTGAATCGCCCGCACGTCCAGAACCTGGAGATGACGGCCCTTGCCATGTTTGATGCGACGAAAAAGATGCACGGCATGAAAGAACGCGAGCGGCTGCTGCTTCGGATGGCGGTGATGCTGCACGATGTCGGAAAATACATCAGCCTTAATAATGTAGCGGATTCTTCCTATAATATTATCATGTCAAACGAAATCATCGGACTGTCCCATATTGAACGGGAGATGGTCGCACTGATTGCAAAATACAATACGGCAGTGCTTCCATCCTACGATGAGCTGGTGATGGAATCGTCGCTTAGTGCAGAACAGTATCTGACCGTATCGGAGCTGACAGCAATCGTCCGTCTGGCGAATGCACTAGATCGGAGTCACCTGCAGAAAATCCAGTCGATCCGCGCTGCCTTAAAGGAGAGAGAACTGCATCTGTCTCTGACGGTTGACCGTGATTTCACACTGGAGCAGGGACTGTGCCAGGATAAATTAGATTTTTTCAATGAGGTATTCAGCATACAGCCGATTATTAAGATGAAACGGCAGATGTAAGGAGGCGAACAAGATGGATATAACACCATATAAGAAACCGGAATATTTTCGAAACCGGGAATTGAGCTGGATCAGCTTCGACGAGCGTGTTTTAAACGAGGCGCGGGATAAGAGTATTCCGCTGTTTGAACGTCTGAAATTTATCAGCATTACCTCCTCCAACCTGGATGAGTTTTATATGGTTCGTGTGGCTTCACTAAAAGACCAGGTGCATGCAAACTATACGAAAAAGGATCTGTCCGGCATGGATGCGAAGGAGCAGCTTACCGAGATCAGCAAACGGACGCATGAGCTAGTGCAGCTGCAGTACAATACGTACAATCGCTCGGCGGTTCCGTCTCTGGAGCACGTTGGCCTTACGATTATCAGTGAGCACGAGAAGCTGACGAAGGAGCAGGCGGAGTATGTGGATTCCTATTTTGAGGAAAACATTTACCCGGTTCTGACCCCGATGGCCATGGATTCGGCCCGCCCGTTCCCGTTGATCCGGAACAAAACATTGAATATCGGTGCACTGGTGCAGAAGAAAGAGGATTCGCTTCTGAGCCGTGCGGAGGATAAGAAAGAGAAGAAAGGCAAGGAGAAGGAAAAGGAGAAAGAACTGGAATTTGCGACGGTTCAGGTTCCTTCGGTACTGCCGCGTTTTATTCTGCTTCCGCAGGATGAAAAGACGGGACAGCGGTATGTGATTCTTCTGGAGGAGATCATCGAGCGGAACATTGGAAAGCTGTTCTTAAGCTACGATGTGGTCTGCGCGCATCCGTACCGTGTTATGCGAAATGCAGATCTTTCGATCGATGAGGATGAGGCTTCCGACCTGTTAAAAGAGATCCAGAAGCAGCTTAAAAAACGTCAGTGGGGCGAAGTGATCCGTCTGGAAGTGGAAGATAAGATGGATAAGCGGCTCCTGAAGATGCTGGAAAAAGAGTTTGACATCGATGAAGACGACCTGTTCCGGATTCCGGGACCGCTCGATCTGACGTTTTTAATGAAAATGTATGGGCTCGACGGCTTTGATGAGTATAAAATTCCAAAATACATTCCAGCAGCAGTTCCGGCGCTGATGAATGAGGATGACATTTTTACAAACATCCGAAAAGGAGACATCTTACTGCATCATCCTTATATGACGTTTGATCCGGTCGTGCAATTTGTACAACAGGCAGCAAAGGATCCGGATGTACTGGCAATCAAACAGACGCTGTACCGTGTGAGCGGCAATTCTCCGATTATCGCGGCACTGGCGCAGGCGGCGGAAAACGGCAAGCAGGTTTCCGTACTGGTGGAATTAAAGGCACGGTTCGACGAAGAAAACAATATTGTCTGGGCGAAGATGCTGGAAAAGGCGGGATGCCATGTGATTTATGGTCTTCTGGGACTGAAAACACACAGTAAGATTACACTGGTGGTTCGGCGCGAGGAGACAGGCATTCGCAGATATGTACATCTTGGCACGGGAAACTATAACGATTCTACGGCAAAGCTGTATACGGACTGTGGCCTGTTGACATGCAATGCAAAGATCGGTGAGGATGCAACAGCAGTATTTAACATGCTTTCGGGCTATTCGGAGCCGGATCACTGGAACAAACTGGTGGTTGCGCCACTCTGGATGAAAGACAGATTCCTGCATCTGATTGCTATGGAGGAGGAACACGCGAAGAAGGGACAGAAAGCGCATATTATTGCGAAGATGAACTCGTTATGCGACCGCGATATTATTGCGGCGCTTTACAGTGCTTCGGCAGCCGGAGTAAAGATTGACCTGATTATCCGGGGAATCTGTTGTCTGAAGGTTGGAATCCCGGGTGTCAGCGAGAATATTACCGTTCGCTCGATTGTCGGCAATTTCCTGGAACATGCGCGGATTTTCTACTTCTACAGTGGTGGAAATGAAGAGGTGTTTATGGGAAGCGCGGACTGGATGCCGCGAAATCTGGAAAAACGGGTGGAGATTGTGTTCCCGGTTGAGGATGAGCAGATCAAGAAAGAAGTAATGCATATTCTTGATATCCAGATGAAGGATAATGTGAAAGCCAGTATTTTACAGGCAGACGGAACGTATACAAAGCCGGATAAGCGCGGAAAGATGCTGGTGAATTCACAGGAGTATTTCTGCAGGGAGGCAACGGAAAGAGCGGAAAAACCAAAAGAACAGGAAAACAGCAGGGTGTTTGTGCCGGCGGAACCGGTGGAATAGGTTTGGACGGACGCCCCGTAACGCACACAAGGGTGATGCGCGGTTTCGGGAGCTAGTAATTCTAAGGCTCTGTCATTTTGCTAAAACCATGCGCCAAAAATCAAAACTCGCTGTCGCTCAGACAGTTGATTTTTGGCGCATAACGCAAAATGCCAGAACCTAAGAATTACACGCTCCCTGCAAATGCGCATCACCCTTGTGTGCGTTAAGGGGCTGTGTGAAGGACGGACACGGATGTGGGAGCGGGAGCGCCCACTGCGTTGACATGAAAGAAGAATATGGTATGTTGTGATGAGAAAGAGCTGCAGCTTTGAGAGTTGCGGCGTTTTTTTGTGTCAAAAATAATCTGTTGGGTATTGGGAAAAGGAATGGCTATTCAGAATTTGTTTTGAAAATTGGTTTTGCGGGTGATTTTCGGGGATTTTACAAAGAGTGATCTGGAAGAGTGGCTGGAAAAGAAGGGGATGGAGATAAGGGAAAATGTGGACATTTTTTGTAAAGTAACCGGTTATTTTATTAACGGATATTTTACAAAGCGGTGGTAGTGGGCTTTACGGAAGGAAAGGTATAATGAGTCTCGACAAGACGAGGAGGAAGAAAAACGAATGTCAAATATTGTGTTGAAGAATGTCTGTAAATCTTATGATAAGGAACATTATGCGGTTCAGGATTTTTCGCTTGAAATACCGGATCGGGAGTTTGTGATTTTTGTTGGACCTTCCGGCTGCGGAAAATCGACGACGCTTCGGATGATTGCCGGTCTTGAGGAGATTACGAGCGGGGAGCTCTGGATTGATGGACAGCTTTGTAATTATGTAGAAGCAAAGGATCGCGATCTTTCGATGGTATTTCAGAACTACGCGCTTTATCCGAATATGACGGTATATGAAAACATGGCGTTTTCTCTGAAAATCCGGAAACAGCCCAAGGATGAAGTTGATAAAAAGGTACATGAGGCAGCTAAAATGCTTGGAATTGAGCATTTACTTGACCGGAGACCGGCAGCACTTTCCGGTGGTCAGAAACAAAGAGTTGCGATTGGAAGCGCAATTATGAGACGGCCGAAAGCATTTTTAATGGATGAGCCGCTTTCAAATCTGGATGCGAAGCTGCGGGCACAGATGCGGGTGGAGCTGGCAAAATTACATAAGGAACTGAAAACGACGGTGATTTATGTTACCCATGATCAGACGGAGGCGATGACGCTTGGTACAAAAATTATTGTTATGAAAGACGGTGTTGTGCAGCAGGCGGATGCACCGGAGCGGATTTACCGCCATCCGACAAACAAATTTGTGGCTGGTTTTATCGGAGCTCCGAGTATGAATTTTATGGAAACGATGGTGATGGAAAGAAACGGAGCGGTTTATCTGGAGGCAGACGGAGGAGTTACCCTTCGTGCAAAAGGAGAGAACGAAATGGTGCTTCGTCGCGCTTATCTCGGAAAAATGGTGATCTTAGGTCTGAGACCGGAGGATTTACAGGACGAAACAACCGCTTCCGCACATCGGATCTGTTACGAAGAGAATCAGTTGAAGGCATTTGTTGACCTGCGGGAGATGATCGGTGCAGAAGCGTATCTGCATATGAATACCGGAAAAAATCTGATTACAGCAAGAGTGCCTTCCGAGGTGCCGGTTACTGTAAAGGAAAGCATTACATTGTATGCAGATATGGAGAAAGCACAGATCTTTGATCCGTTTACAGAAGAAAATATTTTATCTCTGCCGGTTGAAAAAGAAGAACGTGCAACAGCATAAGAAGGAGCAAGAAGTGAAAAAAGTAATCGAAAAGTGTAAAAAAGCAGAAGTTTATATGTATCTAATCCCGAGTATGGTGATCTTTAGCATCTTTCTGTTTTATCCGTTTTTTAAAACCATTTATCTGAGCCTGTATAAGACAAACAAGCTTGGAGAAGCGAAATTGTATGTGGGACTGGATAACTATAAAAGCTTATTATCGAATCCATCCTTTTACAACAGTCTCTGGGTTACACTGGAATTTGTGGCGATTGTTGTAGTCGGAAGTATGGCGCTTGGCCTTCTGGGAGCAGTTCTTTGCAGCAAGGCTTTCCCGGGAATCCGGGTATTCAGTACTTCCTATGCACTCCCAATGGCAGTAGCATCGAGCTCAGGCGCCATGATTTTCAAGATTATTTTAAATCCCACGATCGGTATCGTAAACAAATTGCTGCATGTGAGCATTAACTGGGTCAGTGATCCGAAATATGCGCTGATCTGTGTGGCTGTCCTTACGGCATGGCTGAACAGTGGCATCAATTTCCTGTATTTTTCGGCGGGACTTGGAAACATTGATGATTCGATTTATGAGCGTGCTTCTGTAGATGGAGCGAATGCAGTACAGAAATTTTTTAAGCTGACACTGCCGGGGCTTTCTCCGATCATGTTCTACACACTGGTTGTTAACATTATTCAGGCATTCCAGTCATTCGGACAGGTGAAAATCCTGACACAGGGAGGACCGGGAGAATCCACGAACCTGATTGTATATTCGATATACCGTGATGCGTTTTTTAATTACCGGTTTGGAAGCGCAGCCGCACAGTCCGTTGTTTTGTTTCTGATTGTCATGGCGCTTACCCTGGTTATGTTCCGCATGGAAAAGAGAGGAGTAAAATACTGATGTCTACAATAGCAACTACGATTGCCGGACCAAAAACTTATTCTGCAGAGGAGCTGCAGGCACTGCATCTGGCAATGAATGCAAAAGCAAAAAGAAAGAAAATGCTTCAGAAAACAGCGTTGGTTACCATGAACCTGATCGTTTGTCTGTTTATGCTGTTTCCGCTGCTTTATACCATCAGTGTAGCGTTTATGCCGTCCGGCGAGCTTTACACAATGGCAATGAACATCGTGCCAAAACATCCGACGCTGGAAAATTTCGTGGAAGCATTTCATAAAATTCCGCTGGTACGCTTTGTCCTGAACTCATTTTTGGTTGCGGGCAGCATTACGCTGGGTCAGATTGTAACGTGTTCTCTTGCGGCATTTGCCTTCTCTTTCCTGGATTTCAAAGGGAAAAATATTCTGTTTATGCTGGTAATGGCGACCATGATGGTGCCGGGTGAGGCAACCATTATTTCCAATTATCTGACGGTAGGAAGTCTCGGACTGCTCGATACCTATATTGTTCTGATTCTGCCTTCTCTTACCTCTGCAATGGGAATTTTCCTGTTCCGCCAGTTCTACATGACTTTTCCGGTTTCTCTTTATGAATCGGCGAAGCTGGACGGCTGCGGGAATCTGCGGTTTATCGTAAAAATCCTGATGCCGCTGACAAAGTCAGCAATGGGAGCAATGGCGGTTTACACCTTTATCAATGCATGGAATATGTACATGTGGCCGCTGCTGGTTACAGGTTCGGACAGCAAGCGTACCGTACAGATTGGTATCAGTATGCTGAACAGCGTCGACGCACAGTCGATTACCCTGATGCTGGCGGGCGTGGTAATGATTATCATTCCATCCATTTCCATCTTTATCGTGGGCCAGAAGGCCTTAATCAAAGGAATGTTTTCGGGAGCAGTCAAGGGCTGATTCCTGTGACAGAAAAAAGAATAGAAAACTGTATGAAAAACGAGGAGAAAAAAATGAAGAAAAAAGTGATTGCATCAATTCTTGCGGCTTCTATGGCAGCTATGGCGCTTACCGGATGCGGAGGCGGAAAAACAACGAGTGAGGCACAGAGTGCGACAACAGATGAAACCACAGCCAGCACAGAGGCAGGAAGTACGGCAGATGGCGCAGAAGCACCGGATTTAAACCAGGATACGAAGGGAACCACGATTACCTTCTGGCATTCCATGGGCGGTGTCAATGGCGAGGCAATGGATTATCTTGTCAATAAATTCAATGAAGAGAATACCGATGGCATTACCGTTGAGGCGGTTTATCAGGGAGAATATGATGATACGATTAACAAACTGAAAAGTGCACAGATCGGAAATATGGGAGCAGACCTGGTACAGATTTATGATATCGGAACACGCTTTATGATTGATTCCGGCTGGGTCATTCCGATGCAGGAGCTGATTAATGCAGATGGCTATGACATTTCCCAGATCGAGCCGAATATCGCTGCTTATTATACGGTAAACAATGAGCTGTACTCGATGCCATTCAATTCGTCCACACCGATTCTGTATTACAACAAAGATATGTTTGAAAAAGCAGGGATCACTGAGGTTCCGACAAGCCTGGAAGGAATTCTTGCTATCGGTGATGATCTGAAAACAAAGGGCGGAGCCGGTGAACCGCTGGCACTCTCCATCTATGGATGGTATTTCGAACAGTGGCTCTGTAAACAGGGACTTTCCTATGCGGATAATGGAAATGGCCGTGATGCCGCTGCTACTGCAGTTGAATTTGATTCCAACGGCGGAGCGCTCAACATCTTAAATGAGTGGAAAGCCCTGAACGATGCCGACGTTGCACCAAACGTAGGCCGTGCCGGAAGTGATACCGCAACGACAGACTTTACTTCCGGAAAAGCAGCGATCACCCTTGGCTCTACCGCATCTCTGAAGCAGATTTTACAGGATGTCAATGGAAGCTTCGAAGTTGGAACCGCATATTTCCCGACAATCAAGGACGGCGATGAGGGCGGTGTTTCCATCGGAGGAGCATCTCTCTGGGCATTGAACAACAACGATGATGCAAAAGCAGCAGCTACCTGGAAATTTATTAAATTCCTGATTTCCCCGGAATCTCAGGCATACTGGAATGCCGAGACGGGTTACTTCCCAGTAACAACAGCTGCTGATGAGGAGCAGACCTTTAAAGATAATGTAGAACAGTATCCGCAGTTCCAGACCGCAATCGACCAGCTGCACGATTCCAAGCCGCAGTACGCCGGCGCACTTCTCTCTGTATTCCCGGAGGCAAGACAGATTGTGGAAACAGAAATCGAGAATATGATCAACGGAAACGAGACTCCGGAGAAAGCAGTAGAATCAATGGCTTCCCAGATCAACAGCTCCATCGAGGACTATAATCTGGTAAATGAATAAGAGACAGGCTTTACAAAAATAAGATTTCGTCCTATAGTGAAGAAAAACGAGTTCCCAAAGCGTGTTTGAACGGTTTCTATGAAGGGGAAGATCCGAGTTACGGAAATGATTTTTCAGATATGACTGGAAATGCGTCGGAGACAAAAATCCGGCGTGTTTCCGGATTTATAGTAAGCCGCCAAATAATGCAAAAGAGTCAGTACCGCTTTTTTTAACCGAATCAAGTAAGTCCCCTGCTTCCATTGCGTGAAGCAATAAGCAGTGGGTGGGGACTTGCTTGTATCAGGAGGAGTGCAAGCTCCTTCTGATAAACTGCGGAGCAGTTATTCGGTTATGAGCAAGTAGCAAAGCGGATTGCGAATATCCGCTTGACTTATTTTCAGGGTTTACGATAAAAGAAAAAAGCTGCAGCCGGGAAAAAAGATAGAAAAGAGTGCAGGTTTGGAAATGGGAACGGAAAATGGAGGACAGATACGAGATGAAAACAAAAGTATGGGCACACAGAGGAGCCAGTGCATATGCACCGGAAAATACACTGGAAGCGTTTCTTCTTGCAGCAGAGCAGGGAGCAGACGGTGTGGAACTGGATGTACAGCTGACAAAAGATGGCGAGATGGTTGTTGTCCACGATGAGGAAATCGACCGGGTCAGTGACGGAAGCGGATTTGTCAAAGATTATACGCTTGCGGAATTAAAGATCCTGAACTTTAATAAGACACATCCGGAGTATCAGGATGTAAAAATTCCGACGCTTCGCGAAGTATATGAAGCATTAAAACCAACGGGAATGACGATCAATGTCGAGCTGAAAACCGGTATTTTCTGGTATAAAGACCTGGAAAAAAAGGTACTCGAGCTGACAAAAGAGATGGAGATGGAAGATCGCGTGATTTATTCTTCCTTTAACCATTACAGCATTGCAAAAATTCTGGAACTGGATCCGAAAGCCAGCACCGGCATCCTCTACGCAGATATTATTTATGATGTCGTGAATTATGCGAAAAAAATCGGAACAGGAGCTCTTCATCCGGCAACCTTTCATGTGCAGATGGCAGACTTTCTTCAGCGGTATGTGGAAAGCGATCTTGCGGTGCATGTGTGGACGGTCAATGATAAGGCGGAGATCGAGCGTCTGATGGAGGCCGGTGTTGACGCAGTCATCACTAATTATCCGGATGTGGCCGTTTCCTGCCGCAACGCGAAGTGATACCGATTGGAGAAAAAAAGCTGTTCCTTTTGGATATCGACGGAACCATCTGCGTGGGGAACCGTCTGATTCCGGGAGCAGACCGGTTTTTAAACGGACTGTCCGAGTACGGCGGAGATTATGTGTTTATCACAAATAATACGACGATGAGCGTAGCAGATTACCGGAAAAAATTTGCAAAGCTGGGCATCCCGACAACAAGCGCGAACTTTCTGACGGCTTCTGTTGCAACAGCGCATTATCTGAAGCAGAAATATGGATCCCGTCCCGTCTATGTGCTGGGAACGGACTCTCTGATCCGGGAATTGGAGAGCTTCGGTGTGTGTACCACCCGCGATCCGGAGAAAGAAGGAATTGCGTGTGTGCTTGCAAGCTATGACAATGAACTGACGTATCAAAAACTGACGGATATCTGTCGGCTGTTGATAGAGCGCCCGGAGCTCGATTACGCTGCAACGAACCCGGACTATGCTTGTCCGATTGAATTCGGCTACGTGCCGGATTGCGGTTCCATCTGCGAGATGATCGGTCATGCGATCCATCGTATGCCGACTTATATCGGAAAACCAGGCATACGGATGGTTGAGATGGCACTTGATATGACAGGCAGAACGCGCGATGAGGCTGTTCTTGTGGGAGATCGTCTCTATACGGACATTGCGTGCGCCAACATGGCGGGCATTTCTGCAGCACTTGTGCTTTCCGGTGAATCTACGCGTGAAGAAATGCAGAACTCGCAGTATCTTGTGGAGTATGTGTATCCATCCGTAAAAGAAATGTATGCGGAGTGGGTGTATGGACAAAAGAAGAAGTGTTCTTAAAATTCCGAAATGGTTATGGTTTTGGAACAAAAAAACAAAAAGAAGAATTCTGAGAGGAGAACCTTTTTCCGAAGGAGTTCTTCTTTTTTGTTGCGGAAAAGGATACTTTCCGGATACGGGATAAAAGCCTGGGACGGTATAGAAAAAGCTTGCCAAAAGAGGGAATTTCCCTATATAATGATTCAGACTATAATATGAAAAAGAAAACGGTCAGGAGATCGGAAAATTCCAATACAACAGAAGAAGGAGAATTTATGCATGAGTATTTTAAATGTAGAACATCTGTCCCACGGCTTCGGCGACCGTGCGATTTTTGAAGATGTATCGTTCCGCCTGCTAAAGGGGGAGCACATCGGTCTGGTAGGTGCAAATGGCGAGGGAAAATCAACCTTTATGAACATCATCACCGGAAAGCTGATGCCGGATGAGGGAAAGGTTGAGTGGGCAAAAAACGTCCGTGTCGGCTATCTGGACCAGCATACCGTTCTGGAAAAAGGTATGACGATCCGTGATGTGTTAAAAAGTGCTTTTTCCTGGTTGTACGAGATGGAAGAGCGGATGAACACGATCTGCGATTCCATGGGCGATGCCTCCGAGGACGAGCTGAATGCAATGATGGAAGAACTCGGCGTGATCCAGGAGATGATGGATGCACATGATTTTTATATTCTGGATTCCAGAATAGAAGAGATTGGCCGTGCGCTTGGTCTTGAAGAGATCGGTCTCGAACGCGATGTCACCGAACTTTCCGGCGGACAGAGAACGAAGGTACTTCTGGCAAAATTACTTTTGGAAAAACCGGACATCCTTCTTTTGGATGAGCCGACCAACTACCTGGATGTGGAACATATCACTTGGCTGAAACGATACCTTGAAGAGTATGAAAATGCCTTCATTCTGATCTCTCACGATATTCCATTCCTGAACAGTGTTGTCAATCTGATCTATCATATGGAAAACAAAGAGCTGAATCGTTATGTTGGTGATTACGATCACTTCCAGGAGGTTTATGCGGTCAAAAAAGCGCAGAAGGAAGCTGCCTATAACCGTCAGCAGCAGGAGATCAGTGAACTGAAGGATTTCGTGGCACGAAACAAAGCCCGTGTGGCAACCAGAAATATGGCTATGTCACGGCAGAAGAAGCTGGATAAGATGGATGTGATCGAGCTTGCGAAAGAAAAACCAAAGCCGGAATTTCATTTCCGCACTGCGCGCACTTCGGGCCGCTTCGTTGTGACTGCAAAAGAACTTGTGATCGGCTATGAAGAACCGCTCTCCAGACCGCTGACCTTTGCGATCGAGCGTGGCGAAAAGATCGTGCTCACCGGTGCCAACGGAATTGGAAAAACAACGCTCTTAAAGAGTATCCTCGGTTTGATCCCGTCCCTTGGCGGAGACGTGGAGCTTGGCGATTATCTGGAAATCGGATATTTCGAGCAGGAAATGCCAAAAGGCAACACCAACAGCTGTATCCAGGAAATCTGGGAAGAATTTCCATCCTATACTCAGTATGAAGTCCGTGCAGCGCTTGCCAAATGCGGTCTTACCACACAGCACATTGAAAGCCTGGTGCGTGTGCTCTCAGGAGGAGAACAGGCAAAAGTTCGCCTCTGTAAACTGATCAATCGCGAAACCAATCTTCTTGTCCTCGATGAGCCGACCAACCATCTCGATGTAGACGCAAAAGAGGAGTTAAAAAACGCACTGAAAGAGTACAAAGGAACTGTTCTTATGGTCTGCCATGAGCCGGAATTTTATGATGGCCTGGCAACCAGCGTATGGGACTGCTCGGAGTGGACGACGAAAGTGATTTAATCGAATCAAGCAAGTCCCCTGCTTCCATTGCGTGGAGCAATAAGCAGTGGGTTGGGACTTGTTTGTATCAGGAGTGGTACAAGTCACTCCTGATAAGCTGCGAAGCAGTTATTCGGTTATGAGCAAGTAGCGAAACGGATTGCGAATATCCGCTTGACTAATAATAAGAAGAAAAGTCAGCAGAAAACGGACTTTTATCCTCTTTCAGCAAGAAGACTCCGACCTCTAAGGTGGGAGATGAATTGCGTCCGTTACCTTCTTGATAGTGGGTTCTAATCATGGTATAATAGAATCAGTCGAATGGCAGAAAGGGGTCGAAATACAATGGATTTGGATAATAATGCACATTCAGTGTTTTTGCTGCACTATCATCTTGTTCTTGTGGTTAAGTACCGCAGACAGGTTTTTGATGACGCAATTTCCGGCAGGGCAAAAGAGATCTTTGCGTATATTGCTCCAAATTACAATATCACCCTTGAAGAATGGAATCACGATAAAGACCATGTGCATATACTTTTCAAGGCGCATCCAAATACAGAAATAAGCAAGTTCATAAACGCATATAAAAGTGCAAGCAGCAGACTTCTGAAAAAAGAATTTCCACAGATAAAGCAAAAATTATGGAAAGAACATTTCTGGAGCCAGAGTTTTTGCCTGCTCACAACGGGCGGTGCCCCGATGGAAGTAATCAAAAAATACATTGAAAGTCAGGGACAAACGGATCGAAAAAGGAAGTGACCAACATGGCAAACAAAGCATATAAATTCAGAATATACCCCGACGATGTGCAGAAAGTTTTGTTTGCCAGAACGTTCGGCTGTGTCCGAATGGTGTACAACCATTGGCTTGCCAGAAAAATCAGGCAGTATGAGGAGGACAAAACCGCGGTAACTTACACGGTTTGTGCAAAAGAAATGGCTGAAATGAAGAAAACAGAAGCATACGCATTTTTGAGGGAAGTAGACAGTGTCGCATTACAACAATCGCTTCGGCATCTTGATACGGCATTTCAGAATTTTTTCAAACAGCCGAAGACAGGTTTTCCAAAGTTTAAATCTAAAAAACAGAATAAAAAGAGCTATTCAACGATCTGTATCAACGGAAACATTGCCATATTGAATGGATATTTGAAATTGCCGAAAGCCGGCCAAGTCCGGTTAAAACAACACAGAGCTGTTCCGAAAGAATACAAATTAAAATCTGTAACAGTAAGCCAGACACCAGGCGGAAAATATTATGCAAGTATTCTTTTTGAGTATGAAAATCAAGTACAGGAAAAAGAGATGCAGAGTTTTCTGGGGTTAGATTTTTCCATGCATGAATTATATCGTGACAGCAACGGGAATGAACCTGCATATCCGAAGTATTACAGGAATGTAGAGGAAAAATTAGTGAGGGAGCAGCGCAGACTTTCCAAAATGCAGAAAGGTTCGAACAACCGTAGCAAGCAGAGAATCAAGGTGGCAAAACTCCACGAAAAGGTTTCCAGTCAACGAAAGGATTTTCTGCATAAGCTGTCAAGGCAGCTAGCAAATGCTTATGATTGTGTATGTATAGAATCCCTAGATATGAAAGCAATGTCACAGATGCTGAACTTTGGAAAATCTGTTTCAGATAACGGGTGGGGAATGTTCACAGGGTTCTTGAAATACAAACTTGAGGAACAGGGTAAAAAACTTGTGAAGGTGGACAAATTTTTCGCCAGCAGTCAGATTTGTTCAGTTTGTGGTTACAGGAACGCAGAGACAAGAAAACTTGCGGTCAGAGAGTGGGATTGTCCGCAGTGCGGAACCCATCACGACAGAGATGTAAATGCGGCTGTTAATATCAGAAATGAGGGAATGCGGCTGGTAGTGGCATGACCGTAACGTAATATAATAAAACCGTGGGACACACGGGGATAGCTCGCCTATGCTTAGCACATTGGTGCTATCGAACGAGAACCAAACCTACCGAGGTTAGGGAAGCCCCCACCTCTACAGGTGGTGGAGGATGTCACAGAAAGTGTTTTCTGTTGATTTTTTGCATTTAACAAGTAGTTAGATAAAAGAATGAATATACAGAATTAACTATATTTTTCTAAAAATAAGAAAATTCGAAAAAAGGTGTTGAC
>NZ_QUGU01000005.1:0-403 GCF_003479185.1 Blautia sp. AF17-9LB | reverse complement strand
TGCAGAATTAACTATATTTTTCTAAAAATAAGAAAATTCGAAAAAAGGTGTTGACTTTTGCTTTGGGCGGTGTTATTATAACTAAGCTGTCAGCGAGAGCTACAGTGAATGAGTTCTTTTGAAACAGAAAAACCTAGTTCGGAGCCGGGTGGCTGCCGCGGGTTACAAGAACTGCTTCAAAAAACTTGAAAAAAGTTCTTGACAAAAGCAAATGAGTTTGATAAAATAAACGAGTTGCTGATCGAGAGAACAGCAGAGAAGTTCGAAAGAACTTCAAAAAATAAATAAAAAAGTTCTTGACAAACGAAAAGTTCTGTGATAAAATAAACGAGCTGATCCGAGTCAGAACGGCAAAGATCCTTGATAATTAAACAGTGAAACACATCCTCGAAAGTTCTGAATA
>NZ_QUGU01000049.1:0-1091 GCF_003479185.1 Blautia sp. AF17-9LB | reverse complement strand
CTGCAACTTTTGATTTGTCGACTTGCTTAGCAAATTTTTCAAATTCCTCTTGTAATTCGATTGGCGGATACGGAAATGGATAGGTCTTAAGAGCAGACATTTCGATTCCACTCTGTCCAGCTGTTCTTTGTGACAATCCATCCAAATATTGAAACAAACAATCCTGTTTAAGAAAATATCTTATAAATTCCTTATTTCCCGCCTTCGGAATAGCCTTCATAAGAGCAACATTATATGAACCTTTAATTCCTTTTAGTATCTGAAAAATCGGTGGTCCATATCGACCAATCATAATATCATCTACATCACAAAATCTTTTAGCCATTGATTTTGGAATATAGGTAACATAATTATCCGTCTTATAATCTCTAATCTGAATCAATCGAATATTATCTTCTGTCGCCTCATATTCGAAATATTTTTTATCAGGTTGTGCTCCTCCAATAAATTCAACGATATCATCAACTGTCATCATTGGAAAGCCTTTTTCATTTCTATATGGTGTTCCAAACATCTCGACAAATCGGGCTTTCATCAGCTCATCTAAATTCGTAAGCTCTTGTTTTCGTTGTTCTATAATAATCCTCGTTTTATCAATTATCCTTGAAACTTCATACTGTTTTTCAATTGGTATCTCTGGTATTTTCAAATTTGCAAGTGTATCAATTTTTATACCCTTAATTGTTGCGCCACGTGCTTGGGAATTTAGATATTGACTTTTTCCAGTCAAACACTTGCAAAGATACTCTTTACACCATCTAGTTCCATCTATTCCAATCAGAGAAACAACATCTTGACTGGTAGACATATCAACTAAATTAATGGCTACTTTTCCCACTCCAACACGTGTTCCTATCATTATGGAATTTGCCGGAACAATTTTGGCTGCACTTTGTTTAATAGCGTCTTCTGTAATCCAATTTACTGCGTCACTTCCATCGATTCCCGAACCATTTAAAGCTACTGTTGTGATCCACGGAATATCTCCACCGAAAAATTTTTGATTATTTTTGGATGGTGTTCCTCCAGATTGAAAATCACATATTTCTCCTAGCCTAACATACATACATTTATCCCACAAATCCGAATTT
>NZ_QUGU01000048.1:0-1190 GCF_003479185.1 Blautia sp. AF17-9LB | reverse complement strand
CACATATTTCTCCTAGCCTAACATACATACATTTATCCCACAAATCCGAATTTCTTTAGGACAAATATTTCTGATGAGCTGTTTTCACATTGTTTTGATTGACCATTGCATACTTCATAGTTGTATCAATCTGAGAATGTCCAAGGATTTTCTGCACTTGCTCAATCGGCATTCCTTTGTCGATTGCTCTTGTAGCCATTGATCGGCGGAACTTATGTGGATGAATCCTTTCCAGATTTAGTTTTCGTCCAAGTTTGCGAAGTCTTATCTCCACTCCACTAATTTTCAACCGATCATAAGGGGCATCTAATGTAACAAATAAGGCTGAATTGTTGTCTGTCCTATTATCTATGTATTCTTTTAAATGAACTTTAGCTTTTGCATCAAAATAAACTCTACGCTCTTTGTCCCCCTTTCCGTAGACGACACATTCACGTCCTTCAAAATCAATATCATCAATATTGAGATTTACCAGTTCGCCTACACGTATTCCTGTAGAATATAATAAGTCAATAATCGCTAAATCTCTTTTTTCTTTGCAGTTATCTCGGAGTTTTTCGATTCCTTCATCTGAAATAATGTTTTTAACAACGGTCTTTGTTCGGATTTTATGAATTCGCCTCATAGGACTCTTCAAAATATAGTCTTCCTCTTCAAGCCAGGAAAAGAAACTGGAAATATTTCGTCGGACATTATCTATTGTCACATTCGAGCAATGATTCCACTGCTGATATTCTGATAAGTATTCACGTATTTCTTCTGTTGTCATTTTACGGACATTTGTTTCAATTCTAGATAGCAAATGCTGAACTGTTGTCTGATAATAGCTTATTGTACGCTCCGAGCATCCTTCTATTCTTTTGGCAGCAAGAAACATGTTTAAAAATTCGTCATTCGAGATATCTGTTTTCACTGCTTCATTTTCTGCAAAGGTTTTCAGAATCACCTCTTGTAACTTTTTCATCTGCGGAATAGACAAATATTCCGACATTTCATTTAATACTGTTACGATTTTCTCATCCATGCTGATACTCCTCTCTTAAGTACCAGCATCCTACAACCATTCGTAATCTTATCCAAAATATTCTTGCATCAAAGAATCAAATAATAACTGCGTTTCATCTAATGCTTTTTGTACTGCAACTTTTGATTTGTCGACTTGCTTAGCAAATTTTTCAAATTCCTCTTGT
>NZ_QUGU01000047.1:0-1214 GCF_003479185.1 Blautia sp. AF17-9LB | reverse complement strand
GAAATTTTCAAGGTACGTTAGTTAATGAGTTACTATAAAACGAGTGTTTTGACACCCATATCATACTTATTAGACATTTTTAAATTAATCTGATATACTTTACATGAGTTCTCGCAATGAGAATACTACACATATCTCTATGGGATACAGAAATGCGTACTACGTTTATTGATGACGGAAAATAATCACTCTCTCCTATTTGATTGAAATCCAGACAGGGAGGTATAACGAATGAAAGATTATGGAATTTATGAAAAAGTAAAACTAAACGGAATCGTTCCTGGACGATTGATTCGCCATACCCGGGCGGACAGTGCAATCATAAAAAGTCACTGGCATCCAGAGTTGGAAATAAATACGGTTTTTGAAGGCTCTTCCCGCTTCTTTATAAATGGAAGAATTGAAGATGTAACGCCTTCACATGTTGTTGTGATAAACAGCAGAGAAGTCCATTCGTCTATCCCTTTTTTTCCACAGGGCGGGATCTGCGTTACAGGGGTTACGATACAAATCAGCTACGATTTTCTAAAAAAAGTGATTCCAGATTATGATAACTGTTACTTTATTCTTAACAATATGGCAGAACGGAAGATACAGTTACTTCTTGAAGAAATGAATAAGAAATGTAAAACACAAGATGCAGCATATATGAATATTTATGCAATCAAACAAATTTGTGAAATTGTGTATATTCTTGCAACAGAATGTTGTATGAAACGGGAAAAGTTCGAAGCGACAAGTTCGGAAAGTTTTCAGCGTTTTGAACATGTTCTTAATTATGTTCATGAAAACTACAGCAGCAATCTCAAGACCAGTGAAGTAGCAGAACGTTTTTTCTTCTCCAAAGAATATTTTTGCCGTTTATTCAAAAAAAATACAGGTATGACATTTAATCAGTATGTGACACAGTGCAGGGTTATTCATGCAGAACAATTGCTTAAGGACACAAACACACGGATCTCTGAAATCGCTCAGGAGGTGGGCTTTTCGGATGAGGGAAGTTTTATCGCTCAGTTTAAAAAATATTATTCGAAAACCCCTGGAAATTATAGAAAAATGATAACAAAAAATCCATTTTATGATTAGGGGGGCAAAAGGTACACCCGTGCGAACCTTGAAAATTTCATACAAAACAACAAATTTATGTCAGGAAATGGTATAATGATCTCAGATTATTTGTGAGGTGATCCCATGTCTTTTGCTAAGAATGAATA
>NZ_QUGU01000046.1:0-1326 GCF_003479185.1 Blautia sp. AF17-9LB | reverse complement strand
AGTGATGAGTTAGACGCGCAAAATTTGCACCAAAAAAAGGAACAAATGTTTGATATATTCCTATGCATATGGTATACTATTTTTATGAAGAAAGATATGTTTACAATTAATAAAAATGGTCTTTCCTATGGTAGAGGATATGTGTACTCTCTGCAGTATCATCTGGTCTGGTGTACAAAGTACAGAAAAAAGGTTTTAAAAGACGGAATTGATGTGGAATGCAAAGAAATGCTGGAAAGTCTTGCACAGGAATATAAATTTCAAATCCTGGCTATGGAGGTTATGCCGGATCATATTCATCTGCTTGTAGATTGTCGACCACAGTTTTATATTTCAGACATGATCAAAATCATGAAGGGGAATCTTGTAGTAAGGGGATTACCCATAAATATATTGTAGTAGTGATGAGTTAGACGCGCAATTTTTTTAATATAGAACAGAACAAATGTTTGATATATTATTATGGATATGGTAAAATACTTTTATGGAGAAAGATATGTTTACAATTAATAAAAATGGTTTTTCCTATCCGGCGTCAAGGAAAGAGTTGTGGGGAGAACATTTGTGAAATCCGTCTTATTGTGCTGTAACGGTTAGTGACCGAAGCCGTGAACAGATACTTGCTTACATAGAAGGTCAGAAGGAAAAATCCCGTTAAAACCCGGAGGAGAAAGCGAATGAAAATCATATCCAGTTATGGTGTAGAATTACGAAAACAGAATATTCCAATCTGCCAGACACTGGAGATTTACCGTTCTGCTGTCCGCTATCTGGTCGAAGTGTATGAATCTGTATGGGAAGAACTGGCCCAAATTGAGAACAGTAAGAAACGTTTCAATGCAGCGGAACATCTGGTGCATACAACGAAACGGAATCCGGCCCGGTTGATTTTGATTTCTGCTTTCCCAAAATGCCATCCTATTTCAGACGGGCGGCAGTCCAGCACGCGCTTGGGAGTGTATCTTCTTATCGGACGCGTCTGGAACAGTGGAAAGCAGAGGGACAGAAAACAGGAAAGCCGTATCTGAAAAGTGAGCAGTATGCCATGCCTGTTTTTTACCACGATGTCATGTACCGTGAAAACACAGAAGAGAAAGATGCGGCCTTTTTAAAACTGTACGATGGCCATGACTGGAAATGGTTTGCTGTGCGGCTGAAACATACGGATATGGAATATTTAAGAAAACACTGGTCGGGCAAAAAAGCTTCGGCGCCAACGTTGGAGAAAAAGCACGACAAATATTTCCTGCGTTTTACGTATGCGGAAGAGGTATCTTTAAACCGGACACCTGTCAAAGAACAAACGATCTGCAGTGTGGATCTCGG
>NZ_QUGU01000045.1:0-1326 GCF_003479185.1 Blautia sp. AF17-9LB | reverse complement strand
CTATAAATGAGCAAATCCAAAATATTGCACAAAAGAAAGACACCCTCTGTAGAAGGATGTATAATTGAAGTACCAACAAACAACATACTCACTCAAACAAGGGGGTGTCCGTTGCAAACAGTATACATCATTCCAAACATATTTACAATTACCTGAAAGCATTAAATCTCGGATTATTTTTATCCGATGTGTATCTGAACCACTTATTGACCATCATCCTGTCTGTTTTTCTCCGGGGATACCGGGGAAAAACAGTTGATTTCCAAGAAGTCAGCCATTGCCACAGGACAACGACCGCTTATTTCCTGAATCACGGAAAATGGAAGGACGATGCATTGCAGGATGTTTTAAAAAGCAGCATCCTCCAAGCCATTTATAGGGAAGCACAGCGTTCCGGACAACCGATTTACTGTATTGTGGATGATACGATTGCTTCACATACCCGGCCTTCGTCACAGGCGGTTCATCCAATCGAAGCTGCGTATTTTCATCAATCACATTTAAAAGGCTGTCAGGATTATGGGCATCAGGTTGTCTCCGTTATGCTTTCCTGCAACGGGATTACCCTGAATTATGCAGTCATCCTGTACGATAAATCAAGATCAAAGATCCAGATTGTACAGGAGATCGCGGAAGAACTTCCCGCTGCGCCGGTCATTTTCTACTTTCTTTGTGACAGCTGGTATACTACTGCAAAAGTGATGGACCGTTTTATTCGGAAAGGATTCTATACGGTTGGGGCATTAAAGACCAACCGAATCCTTTATCCATGCGGGATCCGTCAAAAAGCCAGTGCATTTGCCCTTCATTTGCGGAAAACAGACCCGGATGTCAGCCTCGTGACCGTTGGCAGCCGTGAATTCTATGTATACCGCTATGAAGGGGAGTTGAATGGCATTCCAAATGCAGCGGTGATCCTCAGCTATCCGAAGGATGGATTTGGGAATCCCAAAGCATTGCGTGTATTTCTCTCTACAAATGCAGAGTTATCCACGCAGGAGATCCTGGACACCTATACGAAACGGTGGCCGATTGAATTATTTTTCCGGCAGAGCAAAAGTAAACTTGCGCTGGATAGTTATCAAATCCGATCCCGTCAGGGAATCCAAAGGTATTGGCTGATCATGTCGTTGGTCCACTATTTGTGCTGTATGCATTCTGGAAACTACTGCACATTCGAAGAGGGATACGCATCCTTGAAGCAGCAGCTAAAGCAGGAACAGTTTGCAAACCTGTACCGCCTCATAAAAAGCAGCGCCTCATTCGAAGAAGCTTTTAAGTTTGTGGGATAAGTTTGTGCAAAATTCGATATTTGCTCATTTATAG
>NZ_QUGU01000044.1:0-1631 GCF_003479185.1 Blautia sp. AF17-9LB | reverse complement strand
AGCCTGCAAATAAAAAGTCAATACTAAAATTGAAGAAAGTTAAAAAACTTTACAGGTTAAAAATTAGGCATTAAAATAAGGCCACCACAACCAGTGCTGGTCTGAAAGTAAAAGTTTTGAATTAGCTTGGATCAGGAAGAACAGAAAGATATTCTTTCACTCGTCCATAGTATATTCTGAGAAATTTATTAGCACCTGCAGTCATATAAACATAGTAAGGCTTACCCTGGGTGCGTTTTCTGTCCATGAATTGATATACAGGATCATCCTGAGGCATGGTTTTGATAAGAACATCCATTACTTGAAAAAGAGTCTTTCTTAAATTTGAAGATCCACGTTTGGATGTTGGGACGCTTTTTTGGGCATAGGAACCAGATTCGTTTACCCCAGGATCAACTCCGGCGAATGCAGTAAGGGCTCCTTTATGCGTGAATCTGGTTACATCACCGATCTCAGCCATAAGCTGTGGACCGAGAGATGGACCAATCCCTTTAAACTGCATGACAATTGAGTATTCAGGAAGCTTTGAGGCAGTCTCGTTCATGAGAGTGCGTATTGTTTCGACAGTAACGGAAGTACTGTTGAGCTGATCGACAGCTTGTCTGATGATATGTTTGGTTATTTCATTCTTAGGAAATACTGGAACAAGTTCCTTTGTTTTGGTGTAAATTTCTTCCGCTTTTGATTTATTGAAGGCATATTTTTTGCGCTTGCACCAGTTCTGATAATGTTCAACAAAAGCGTTTAGAGACATTTTACGAATGCAATCTACATGCCAGTATGTAGAGACAAAATCAACCCATTTCTGGGAACCATCACTGCGGGTGGGACTATTGAAATAAGTATTTGCATTTGGATAGGTCTGGTCAATGAGGCCAATAAGATTATTTTTCATAGCCGTTTTTTGTTTCACATAGAAATGGAACTGACGATTCATGACCTTTAGCTGAGCGCGTAATTCATCTGTAATACTATACGGTTCAAGACTTTGCCATTTGTCAAGAGCGTAGCGGGCAATCTTGACAGAATCAGCTTTGTCGGACTTGATTTTGCGAAGAGAATCGTTATTAAAATCTTTGACCAACTTGGGATTAACAGCACTGACAAAGAGATCTGCTGCTGAAAGCTGGTGAGCAAGTGCTTCGTAGTAGCGGCCGGTATGTTCCATTACAACCCGGGATTCACCTTCGATAGAATGAATAAGTTTAATAAGTGAATGGATATCACTGGATGTGTGCTTAATCTCAAAAGGAGAGGATACAATCTCCCCAAATGGTCTCAGAATTGTAACCATACTTTTACCTTTTGAAACATCGATACCTACTGCGTTCATAAATTTATCACTCCTTAAAAAATATTACAATGGATAAATACCAGTTTTACTCATTACCTGTTCAAACTACTGTGTGTGACACGAATGCACCTAATGTGATTCAACCTGCATAAAACGAACACTGTGAATGAGGAGCCGGTTATCAGTCTAAAGTACGGACGCGAGGTCCAAGTGATGAAGTCGATATACCATTGCATCCTACATTCTAACAGTTTAAGTAATGAGATGGATAAATCCTTACTGGAAGTAAGGGGATTACCCATAAATATATTGTAGTAGTGATGAGTTAGACGCGCAA
>NZ_QUGU01000043.1:0-1899 GCF_003479185.1 Blautia sp. AF17-9LB | reverse complement strand
TTTGGGGAGGGAATAACCGTAAGGTTTGTCCCTTACCCGACAGCGAAGAAGTCCGGGAAACCGGATGGAGCAAAGGACAGAACAGTTAATCATCTGGAGTACGTCCTAATTGAGAGTTTTAGACGAAACACATGCCGAGAGGAGTACCACAAGTACTAAGTGGTCGGAACTCACGAAAAGGAAAGGAAACAGTGCATGGAGGAACAAGGAATATTTATAGAACGCATTCTGTCAAATGAAAACATGAATCGTGCCTACAAACAGGTGAAAAAGAATAAAGGTGCGGCAGGAATAGACGGAATGGAATGTGCCGATTTGCTTTCTCATTTGAAAGTAAATGGCCAGCAACTCAGAGAGAGTATAAGAAATCAGTCATACAAACCAATGCCAGTAAAGAGAGTGGAAATCCCTAAAGCAGACGGAAGCAAACGAAAACTTGGTATTCCAACTGTCACAGATCGCATGGTACAACAAGCAGCTGCACAGGTATTAACACCTATATATGAAAGAAAATTTCATGAGAACAGCTATGGATTCAGACCCGGAAAAAGTGCACAGAAGGCAGTATTAAAAGCAGTTGAATACATGAATGAAGGATATAACTGGGTCGTGGATATTGACTTGGAAAAGTTTTTTGATACGGTAGAACACGACAAGTTAATATCTGTTTTGAACAAAGAGATTAAGGATGGAAAAATACTTTCGCTAATCCGAAAATTTCTAGTAAGTGGAGTTATGGTTGGAGAACAGATAGAAGAAACAGAAATCGGAACCCCACAAGGGGGAAATATTTCACCACTTCTCGCTAACATACTGCTCAATGAATTGGATTGGGAACTTGAAAGCCGAGGACTTAAATTTGCACGATATGCAGATGACTGTATTATTTTTGTCAAAAGCGAAAAAGCTGCGGCAAGGGTAATGGAATCGGTCACGAAGTATGTTGAAAATGTTCTGCGGCTGAAAGTGAACAGGGGCAAAAGTAAAATAGGGAGACCCACAGAAATACAATATCTGGGATTTGCCTTCTATTATCAGTTTCAAGAAAAGAAATATAAGATAAAAGTCCCTAAAAAGTCATTGGATAAGGTAATGAAGAAAGTCAGAAAATTAACGAGCCGCAAGTGGGGTGTAAGTAACTCATATAAAGCCCAAAAGATAGCGGAAGTGGTAAGAGGCTGGATCAATTACTTTAAAATTGGCTCAATTCTTACAGCAACCCGAAGACTCGATACGGTTATTAGGTACAGGTTCAGAATGTGCATATGGAAACATTGGAAAAATCCTAAAACCAGATATAAAAATCTGGTAAAACTGGGTGTTAGTAAAAAGAATGCAAAAAGTGCGGCAGGGTTCCATGGATATGCTCGGGTTTGTCGTACAGAAACTATTTGCTATGCAATGTCAAATGCACGTCTGAAAAAGTTCGGGTTACTCTCAGCAGAGGAATATTTTTGTCAAACAAGATGTTAAGTTAACTGAACCGCCGGATGCGGAACCGCATGTCCGGTGGTGTGAGAGGTCGGCGGCGAAAGCCGCCTCCTACTCGATCTACATCGATCTTGAATCTTTGATTTGCGACTGGAAGTAAAACAAATTTGATGTTATCTTTATTTAAAAAATCAACTACTTGTTTCAACCCATCGACGTCATCCTTTAACCAACCCATATCAACTTTGATTCCATAATGTGTTCCACTAAACATAATCTTTACCTCCTGTATTCATTGATGTTCTTTTGATGATTAAAGTATACCACCAAATTAGTGGTTTTGAAAAATTATAAAGAGGATTCCTGGAAGAGAGCATATCAACTTAGTGCGACAGCCCCTTTTACTTAACTCTTAAATGAAAAGTCTAATCCCCCAGCTATGCTGGGGAGAATAGAGTAGTCGGAAGT
>NZ_QUGU01000042.1:0-2367 GCF_003479185.1 Blautia sp. AF17-9LB | reverse complement strand
TCGGGACTTTCACCCGTTAGAGCGCGCCCATGGCGCGCAAACTAAAAATACCCTGCCAGCTTTCACCAGCAGGGTTGATTAGAATTTTTACTTGTAAAGGTCTTCCAGCGTTATCAGCCGAACTTCACCTCTCTCTTGTGCCTGAAGAAGTCCATCTGTGAATCCGCCTTTCGAGAAGATATAGTAGTGATAGTTGTTGCCCTTTCCAAAAACTGAGGCATAATCCCGAATCAAATCGAGTTCATCCACACCGATTTTCTCATTCCGGTATTTGCATGAACCGATGATATAGTCTTTGCCCTCAACAGGAGTTCCGACGATATCAATCTGTATCTGCTTTTTCTTCTTCGGGTCTGTCCCCCACCACTGGCCGATTTCACTCAGCTCAATAGGAAGGCTATCCGAATAATAGAGCAGGTAATCCTGACACATCTTCTCATAAATTAGACCCATGTAATCAGGAAGATACTGCTTTACAGCGTGTGGATAGGTCTTTGCAATTCTGCCAGAGTCAATGGCACTCATATTGATTGGCACAAACCGATACCAGAAACGGAAGAAGTTATCAGCCAGCAGATAGATGGTTTTCTTACCCGGTTCTTCTGTAATCGGTGTTTCTTTCTTCGCAATGCCAAGGTCGATCAGCGTTTTCAGGTACTTCGATACGACCGAGTTTTCCTCGCCGACCTTCATCTTGATATCGTTCATTCGGGAAGCGCCTTCTGCAATCGCTTTAATGATTGCATTATAAATGGCCGGCTCCCGGAGTTCCTGCTTCAGTAAGTTCCCCGGTTCCTCATACAGATAGCTGGAGCGGTCAAAGAAATTATCCAACAGAGCTTCATCCACACTATCTCGCACATCCAACTTATTGATATAGTGGGGAACTCCTCCCGTGATCCCATAAATCAGGGAATTGTCTTCTGCAGACAGATTTGGGTGGAACACAGCGGTTTCTTTATAGTCTAGCGGCTCAATCTTAAACTGGCCAGTACGTCTGCCATACAACGGACTTTCCTTTCCAAGCACCTGACTCTCCATGAAGCTCATAGAGGAGCCGCAAAGAATCAGGTACATCTTGGACTCTGTCCATTTGTGGTCGATGATGTGCTGCAGCATCGCTGAAATAGCTGGTTTTGCTTTTGCAAGATAAGGATACTCATCAATGACAAAGACAATCCTCTTTTCCTTTGAAAGTGCTGTCAGCTCATCCAAAGCTGCATCATAGGACCTGAACTCCGGTGCAGACTCTATATCCGGCCGCTCAAAACTCATAATCGACTTTGAGAGAGCTTCCAGATTTTCCTTTCCTGTCGTGTTCAATGCAGAAAAGAAAATGGTAGGCTTATCTTTGCAGAACTCGTTGATCAGTGCCGTTTTACCAACACGCCGTCTGCCGTAGATGACAATGCACTCAAACTTATCACCTGCATACCGTTTATTCAGTTTCCGCAGCTCATCCTCACGGCAATAGAATTGACTCATCTGCTCACCTCCAATAATTATACTCGTGAGTTAGTAACTCGTAAGTTACTTCTTTACGAGTATAATAAATCAGATAGTCTGCAAAGTCAAGTAAAATAAGTCGAACCTTTAGAATGCTGATTGTCAAGGTAGTTGTCAGTAAAAATATATATTTTTTGTTCTTGCAGGTTATCAAACATTGTTTTTTTCAAGTATGCACTAAAAATAACTTTAGTGAAAGGCGAGTGGTTTGACCTTTACTAATATGATTTTAAAGAAATCGTATAGCAAAAAATCTAGAGCTGGCACTCTAGATTTTTCTGGCTTACTTGAAAATATAATTGCTTTTCTTAGCTATTCATATACTAACATGTTTTTCTTTTAAAATCAACTTGAAAATATGAATTGCTCAAAATATATTTTTATGCTATCATGGATTTGCTGTCGACTCTTTCCAGCGGAGGGAGGTGACTTATTTGGAATACATAATTGCTTTTCTTATTTCTGTATTGGCATCTGTAGTTGGCTACTATATTTGCAAGTGGTTAGACAGAAATGACAGACAGCACTAGCCCAAACGGAATAGTCCACCTTAACGGACTTGAGAATCCTGAAGCTGGCACTTCAGGATTCTTTTATTTCTGATCCTTTTTCTTTAAGAAAATCGTAAGGGGGTCAGACCCCAATGTGGCCAGCTTACCGCTTTGAGCAGAAAACGCGTACCGCTAAATCAGAATGAATGTACCGACGATTTCAGAATAGGCGTACCGTTCGAGCAGAATTTGCAAGGGTCAGACCCCAATGTGTGCAGATGCAAAAATTAAGCGCTTACGGACTATCTACCGTTTACTTTGAGAGTATGAAACTTTTTCTGTAAAATAATGTTTATAAGGTTCTTCTATG
>NZ_QUGU01000041.1:0-2443 GCF_003479185.1 Blautia sp. AF17-9LB | reverse complement strand
GAAATTTTCAAGGTACGTTAGTTAATGAGTTACTATAAAACGAGTGTTTTGACGCCCATATCATTTTATAAAAATGACTAGTCAATATTACTAAATTCAAAGGTTAATTTTCCTATATCTTACAATATACTATCTATGATATCTTTCAGATAAGTAAAAGCGCGCGTAAAAAACTTAAAATAATCTTGGAGGATTATCACAATGAGAGATAAGAATAATTGAGAGATTGCAAAATCTCAAATGTTTGGATACGCACTTTTTGGCTGTGGAGCTAATTGTCTGGGTGGTATTCTTGGTTCTTTTTAACACTGTATCTGACCGACAATCTGCTGTTGTCCATGTCGTTTATTGCTTTTATGATGTCTGCCGGACGTATTATCAACGCAGTGACAGAATTTTTAAGCGGTTTTATCATTGACCGGACACACACTTTGTCTCTGGGTAAATATGACGCTCAGGCTGCAAATAATGGCATTGCACAATCTTCTGTCACCCTGTTTGCTGAAAGATGCGGATATGCAGTCGTTCCTTTGGTCTGTAGCATTTTGTTAGTTTTGATTAGTAACTTTATGAATGCAGATGAAGAAGTTATAAAATTGAGAAATACTCAATAAAGGAGAGAATTCTAATGACACAATTATTCAATAAATTTTATATTCCTGAAGATGTAGGCATTTCCTCTGTAGCTATTGCCCAGTTTCTGAAAGAATGTGATGAAATAAATTATAAATTGCGGACTCTTCATATTGTTCGCCATGATAAAGCGATAGCAGAAGTTTCCAAATATCCGTTTTGTGCACTTGATAAAAGATTGGTATATTCCGTAAGCAAAACATTTACATCCACGGCTATAGGGATTGCGGTAAAAGAAGGTTTGTTGCGGGTAGATGATTTCGTTCTTGATTATTTTCCGGAATGTCGAGATTTGGACATGGATGATGCAGCCCGTACCATAAAAATTTGCCATCTTTTGACTATGAGTACGGGTCATGGCGTGGATACAGTGGGAGATATGTGCAATGGCATAAGACCCTGGCCGGAAATCTTTTTTACCAGAAAAATAGTATATGAGCCAGGAACTCATTTTGTCTATAATTCCGGAGGAACTTATATGCTGTCAGAACTTATCAGCCGTGTGACTGGCATGTGCCTGAAAGATTGGTTACAGACGCATCTATTTGATCCTCTGGAGATTACAGATGTCAGTTGGGATAAACATGGAGATGTTAACACTGGAGCATGGGGGCTTTTGATTGCTCCACGTGATCTCACAAAACTGGGACTTTTGTACTTACATAAAGGTGTTTACAATGGCATACGCATTCTCACGGAAGAATGGGTTACGGAGGCATCATACCCCCACATTTCCACAAACGTGCAGGGATGTGCCGGATGGGGCCGCCACTATGGATATCAAATTTGGGAGAACAGTCCGGGGAGCTATCGTGCTGATGGAGCATTTGGCCAGTATTGCATGGTATTTCCGAAAATGGATATGGTTATTACAACTACTGCTGAAGAAACGGATGGAAGCAGAATTTTCCCTCTGATTGAAAAGTATATCCTTAATAACATAACTGAGCAGCCGAAACCTCGTGATGCATGGTGTTACCAATACATGAAAAACGTAATGAACCAGTGGGAAACTCCTGTTGTATATTCGCCGAGTGCTTCTTATCTAATGCATATGCTTCAGGGAAAAGAATTTGATTTACGCAGTCGTACATCAGATGAAAAACATACTCTTCGCTTTGAGATTGGCAACAGCCGTATGGAGTTTGTAATCGATGAAATACAGACTATTCACAGTTCCTGTACTGTTGATTTGTTTGGAGAAACCACATATGCAATTGAAATTCCGTCAAATAGCCCACTTATTGGAGACGAACAGAGAAACCGTATTTGGAAATATGCCGCCCATCACAGTTGGGTAGACCAGAGTACCCTTATTTTGACTATATGCTGGCAGGAAACCGGGCATTCACAAACATGGAAATTCTATTTTCATGAAAATACCTTGACTTTGATTGTCACAGATGGTACTAAAGGAATGTTTGAATTGTCTGGTGCGGTGAGTGACCGGAATGTAAGATTTGCTGATATGATTTTTGATGGTGCTTTTAGATAGAAACACGTAAAAATACTCCGGGGATTTTTATTTTTCCCCGGAGTATTTCTGTCAATATAATGTTCATTATTTTTTTAGAAACCCTTAATTTTCTCACCACACACAGAACACATTTCCAGAATATACTATATTTATCAAATGAAACAGTTACCTATTTTGTGAACTTCCTGAAAAAAGTACCCTAAAGACTGTTTTCCCCATCCCTCACCAGTCAATATCATCATCTCTTCCGTGAACCTCACATGACTAAAGTCACGTGCTCCCGGCCGCTTTAAGCGGCAGACCAAATATCGGCGGATACGCCTGTTATTTAGA
>NZ_QUGU01000040.1:0-2589 GCF_003479185.1 Blautia sp. AF17-9LB | reverse complement strand
GCGCGTCCAGAAGCGCCGCTTTTCATCCGAAAGCGGTGCGCGGGCATTTTGGGAATCCGGCTTTGGCAAGCCGGTAAAGAAAAGTATCAAAGACGTGAAAAATGTCACTTTAGCGTCATTCGGTTTACCCCGGAGGGAAACCACAAGGGGGACAATAGCGTACCGAAAAAATCGCAAGTTGGGGAAACCATCTACCCACGACTGAGCGGCAAGACGCAACATTGTGAATGAGGAACAAGGCTAAACTGCTTTAAGGGCAGTCCGAGGCGGGATACTCGACCCGGCGGCGCAGGATGGTTGTATTCGCCGTATGTCATAGCAGAATGTGACAGGTAGACACAGACCGCACGATACTTATGACAGCCAGCCGCAATAAGCGGAAAAGGACGAAAACCCATTACCGACATCACAATACGCTTTTCCCAAGGTGTCTAACTGGAGATTGCCTAAACCGGAGTGCCGGGATTATCCGGCTATGCGTAATGCCGCAAGGTGAAAAATTTCAAGGGGTAAAAACCCAAGAAAGATGACGCTGAATATCCGGCATGGCAACGGAGCCTCCGTAGTAGTCCGAGGGCGGGAAAGCCGTCTACATGGCGAAGGGAGGCAGGATGTCAACCAATTCATAAAAAGGAAAGGTGCGTGAGGCATTATGAGAAGTCCTGAAAATGTGTTGGAAAGCCTAAAATCCAAGGCGTGTAATAAGAGTTACAAGTACGAGCGGTTATACCGCAATCTGTACAATCCACAATTCTATCTGCTGGCATACCAGCGGATACAGGCGAAACCAGGCAACATGACAGCCGGAACAGACGGCAAAACCATTGACGGTATGGGAATGGCAAGGATAAACGCCCTCATTGAAAAAATGCGTGATTTCAGCTACCAGCCCAACCCGGCGAGGAGAACGTATATCCCGAAATCCAATGGGAAAATGCGCCCTCTGGGGATACTGTCATTCGACGATAAACTGATACAGGAGGTGGTGCGGCTCATCTTAGAGAGCATCTATGAGCCAACTTTCAGCGACTACTCCCACGGTTTCCGCATAAACAAAAGCTGCCATACGGCACTCAAATATGTACAGAAATATTTTACGGGGACAAAGTGGTTCGTTGAGGGGGATATAAAGGGCTGTTTTGACAATGTAGACCATCATGTGCTGATTGACATTCTGCGGAAGCGGATTGCAGACGAACATTTCATTGGTCTGCTATGGAAGTTTCTGAAAGCCGGATATATGGAGGACTGGAATTATCACAATACCTACTCCGGCACTCCCCAAGGCTCTATCATCAGCCCCATCCTTGCAAATATCTATATGAACGAACTGGACAACTATATGGCAGAATACGCAGAGAAGTTCAACTGCGGAAACCGCCGTAAAATCAATCCTGCGTTCAAGAAGAAGTTGGATGTTTGCCGGGGAAAAGAGCAACGGCTTAAAAGAAATCTCTCTAAAATGAGCGAGAAAGAAAAAGAGGGCTTAATTGCGGAAATCCGGGAACTGCGGCGCAGTCTGAAATCCATGCCATACAGTGACCAGATGGACGACAGCTATAAGAGGATTTGCTACGTCCGGTATGCGGATGATTTTCTGATAGGAGTTATCGGCAGTAAAGAGGACGCAGAACAGGTAAAACAAGAAGTAGGCTGTTTTATCCGGGAAAAACTTCATCTGGAAATGTCCGGGGAAAAGACTCTGATTACCCACGGACATGATTTTGCAAAGTTTCTGGGATACGAGGTCACAATCGCCAAGGGCGAGTACAGCAAAAAGACCAAAACCGGGGCTACCAGACGAGTGAACAACGGAAAAGTCTTGCTCTATGTTCCCCATGATAAATGGGTAAAACGCCTGCTCTCCTACAATGCCCTCAAAATTAAATACGACAAACAGAACGGAAACAAAGAGGTTTGGGAACCTGTCCGGCGCACCCGCCTGTTGCACCTGGACGACCTGGAAATCCTAAACCAGTACAACGCAGAAATCCGTGGATTATACAACTACTACCGGCTCGCAAACAACGTGACCGTACTCAACAACTTCTACTATGTAATGAGATACAGTATGCTCAAAACTTTCGCCGGAAAATATCGGACACGAATTAGCAGAATTATTCGCAAGTACCGTCAAGGAAAAGACTTTGTTGTGGAGTATCCGAAGAAAAATGGCAAAGTGGGTAAAGTGCTGTTCTACAATAATGGGTTCCGCCGGAATACCAAAGTCGAAAGCGGCAACCCCGACATAGTGGCAAGAGTGGTTGAGAACTACGGGCGCAACAGCCTGATTAAAAGGCTACAAGCGAACAAATGCGAGTGGTGCGGCACAGAGAATGTGCCGCTTGAGATACACCATGTACGAAAACTCAAGGATTTGAGTGGCAGGAAACAATGGGAAATCGCCATGATTGGGCGCAGACGCAAGACAATGGCACTCTGCATTGACTGTCACGATAAGTTACACGTAGGGAAATTAGACTGACATCTGGAGAGCCGGATACATCGAGAGGTGTAAGTCCGGTTCGGAGGGGAGTTCTCGGAAACCTGCCATAGTGATATGGTAAGGCGTCGGGTTCTTACCCTACT
>NZ_QUGU01000004.1:261992-262306 GCF_003479185.1 Blautia sp. AF17-9LB | reverse complement strand
CGGTTGGGTCACTGACTTCGGGCGTTACCAACTCCCATGGTGTGACGGGCGGTGTGTACAAGACCCGGGAACGTATTCACCGCGACATTCTGATTCGCGATTACTAGCGATTCCAGCTTCGTGCAGTCGAGTTGCAGACTGCAGTCCGAACTGAGACGTTATTTTTGGGATTTGCTCCACCTCGCGGCTTTGCCTCCCTTTGTTTACGCCATTGTAGCACGTGTGTAGCCCAGATCATAAGGGGCATGATGATTTGACGTCATCCCCACCTTCCTCCAGGTTATCCCTGGCAGTCTCCGCAGAGTGCCCAGCTT